>JAECRW010000199.1 GCA_016294985.1 Candidatus Sifarchaeum marinoarchaea
CGCCCACCTACTTACGTAGGCATCGACGCCGCCTCATCCTGGTAGGAACGTATGAGGCGTTCCGGGCATTTCTCTTCCTGGTCCAAAGTCGCGAGTACTTTCCACAACAGAGATGTTTTGGGGGCGTGGTGGTCGATGAGATTCACACGATCAACAATGGGGAGAGAGGCCCCAAGCTGGAAACAATGATTTATAAATTGCAACAGGAACACGCAAGTCAGTTGTGCCTTCTCAGTGCGACATTCAACAAGAAGTCCGCGGAGGTTTGGAGTCGGAGGTTGAAATGTGATTTGATACATGAAGACCCTGCTCGAACTTTCCAATATGAAGAAATTGTAATAACGGCCGCGGAACTTGAGGACAAGCAGGAAACCGAATCGCTCGAAATGACTGCCAAGACGTACATCCAAACGCTCATACGGGAAGAGAAGAAGAACCGGGTCATCGAGCTAATAGAACGCTTTATTGAAGCACGTGAGGATGCCTCCTATTTCCCTCCAAAACTTCATCCCAGCAAAATGCTGATTTTTTGCTACTCGCGGGATTCCGCCGAACAAATGGCGCAGGCAATCGATGCGCATTGGGGCTTTGCTACGGATGTACACTGTGACTACATTCATGCCGGCATTGACCGAGCGGACCAGCGCGATATTTTTGATGAGTTCAACAAACCAGAGGGAATTAGGCTGTTATGTACCTCGCCTTTACTCGAAACTGGTGTTGATGTAGAACGCGTCGAAGCCATTATAGTCATGAACCCGGAGAGGTACGACAGTATTCGATTGGCTCAAATGTGCGGTCGCACGCGCGAGGAGATGGGGCGTGTAATTTTTATCTATTTTGAAGATTACAGGGAAAAAGTCTGGGAAAAACTCCACTTCATTGAGGGTACTTCGCATTCAGAATTCAAAGGCTTCGCTTTAGAACCGATTGAGAGCCGCATCTCTACCAATGATGTGGAATCGTGGCTCACCCTAGAGATGTTATTCGGTCACGAATTAACCCGCAAGCAATTGGAAGGTACATTAGCGGAATTTCGCGTCAAGTTCGATGTTGATGAAATTCTAGCGCCTGAAAATGATTTGATCAAGCGTTCGTTCATTCGCCAGAGCGGGGGGCGTTACGGGCTGACATACCTCGGCATCGCCACCGTGGAGAGCGGGCTGCACCCCGATGAGATGATTGAGTGCCTTGAGTTGTTCGATCAAATAAAGAAAATGGGAGAAATCCACGGGAGGAGTAAGCAATTCTCCGTTCGATGCCGGGAATTAATAGGGCGTTTAGTAGCTAATAGGGCATATTCAGAGCCTGCACTCCATTCAAGCAGCTCTCACGTGGTGTGGCGTCTATTGAAACGGCTCCAACTCAGTCGTTTCATTTATCACTATAATTCGGAAAACCCGCGGCAAACTGAGATCCACCAGCATGAAAATGAAATCAAAGATGGGGATGCGGAGATCTTTCGAAGAACTGCGCTTTGGATCGCCAGCAGCTTATACGCGCTATATCAGGGATATGAACTCCACTGGATGGCGGAGAACTCCTCAACCCAATATTATCAGATTCTGGTTGAGTTAGCTCTTGAAGAGGCCTCAGTTTTTTATCGCCGGTTTTTAAGGCTCATCAATCGCTACCAACGACCCGATGAGACACATGCGAAAAAACCACCGCGGCGTCCCCATCCAGGTTACATGCCCAACTCGCAATATAAAGCGCCCATTGTGACGATCTTAGAAGAGAGTAGGAGTAAGGGATTGTTAAAACAGGAAATTCAGCAAAAACTCAGAAAGGAGTTTAATCTTATAGTGCCAGCTGCATCAATTCATAGCACCCTGAATCAGACTCTCAAGGGGGAGATCCGTAGGCAGTTGGAACCTACTACTGAAGCTCACCGGCCTCCACATCGGTACTGGCTAAAACAGCACAAACCTAGAAGAACTGAAAAGAAGGGATTGAAAGTCGAGCGGAAGAAGAAAAAGCCCCATCTAATTCACGATTTTGAGATCGTGGATGAGCAGGTCAAATGCCCCGCATGTAAAAAACTTAGAACAGTCCAAATTCCGACACCGGACCGGCTCACGCGGTGTAAAGCCTGTAAAGCCGTATTTCGGAGGACCCGTTGGGGACGCTATAAGTGGAGAGATGATTGCCGGTTTGACGAGGATCAAATTGAATATGATAAAGGATTTCCGTACGTTAAAATCGCTGGTGAATGCCGCCTGGTCTTTTTGAAAGATGGGGAAGTCCTCCACGTGCGACATAAGAAGTCGGGATCGCCCTATTTCAGCATAATGGGTCGAGGAGGTGCCTACTATTATCCAGATCAAGTGTATGAGGTCGTTCTGGCTGGGGGCCAAATCGGTTCTGGGCACGAACTCCTCAAAAAGTATCGTATTCGCGTTAAACAACTCAATGAAAGAGAGCTTGAACGAGTTCGGAACGAGGAAGATGTTGCCCGAAAGATCCGAGATGCCATTTCCTCGTTGGAAGGGACTAGCCGGCTGAAAAAGGCGCGCGACCTCATCCTCACCAAGATCTTATCCAATCTCTACTACACGTTCAAGTTAGAGGAATACCTGCCTGCGAAAGTCCTTCCACGTAAGAAAGTGCAAGATCTGGCCTTGAAACAACATGATCATCTAACGAAGGTGCTTTTAGCTTTAGAAGAAAAATATGAGATCGACCAGTTCGTACAGGTAGTTTCAACGTTAGCCCCGGTCTTTACAATCGCCTTTGGCTTGGAAGTAATTAATCCCGTAGAAATTGACGCGTATTATTC
>JAECRW010000044.1 GCA_016294985.1 Candidatus Sifarchaeum marinoarchaea
TCCATTACTCTAGTAAATACTCCACCTAACGTTTCTACGCCTAGTGAAAGTGGTGTAACATCCAAGAGTACAATCTCATCCACTTCTCCAGCCATGATACCTCCTTGAATCGCAGCGCCCATAGCCACACATTCCATGGGATCTACTCCACGTTCAGCAGGTTTACCGATGATATCATCAACGAATTTTCGTACAATGGGCATGCGAGTCGGACCACCGACGAGAATGACTTTGTCAATTTGATTTGGTTGTAATTTTGCATCCTCTAATGCGGTCATCATAGGGCCTCTGCATCGCTCTATAATAGGCGTTACAAGACGTTCAAGCGTTGAGCGAGTAAATTTCATTTTTAGGTTTTTAGGTCCGCTTTCATCTGCAGCAATAAATGGAAGATTTATTTCAGTTTCCAAGATTGTAGATAATTCGATCTTTGCTTTCTCGCCAGCCTCTCTTACGCGCTGCATAGCAGTAGCATCAGAACTAAGATCAATTCCACTGTCTTTCTTGAATCCTTCGACAACATAGTCAACAATGGCATTATCCATATCAGTACCGCCTAACTGGGTATCACCACTTGTCGATTCAACCATAAACGCTTTTTGTCCGAAATCCATTATCGTCACATCTAGAGTACCGCCGCCAAAGTCGAAGACGAGAATTTTCATCTCCTGCTCCATTTTGTCAATACCGAAAGCCAAAGAAGCAGCTGTTGGTTCATTAATGATACGAACGACATCTAGACCAGCGATTATCCCCGCATCTTTTGTTGCTTGTCGTTGATTATCATTAAAATAAGCAGGTACTGTAATCACAGCTTTTTCCACTTTTTCTCCTAGAAAAGCCTCAGCATCACGTTTAATTTTTTGAAGTATGAATGATGAGATTTGCTGCGGTGAATATTCTTTACCCTGAATGTTCACTTTGTAATCCAGACCCATTTTTCGTTTGATCGCTGTGATGGTTGCTTCAGGATTTGATACTGCTTGGCGACGTGCTGGTTCACCTACAAGCAAAGTCCCATCTTCAGTAAATGCGACATAGGATGGAAATGCTTTGCCATATTGTGTGCTTCCCTCTGCACTTGGAATGATGACAGGTCGGCCGCCCATCATGGCAGCTGCTGCTGAATTGCTGGTTCCGAGGTCTATGCCAATAATTCTTTCCCTTTTCTTTTTTTCGTTTGCCAAAATTATACCTCCATTTTGTTGTTTTCATTATTATTTGTAAGATCATCTTTGATAGATTCTTCTTCTATAAAATCATCTTTAGTAGAATCATCTTCATTGGTTTCCTCTTTCTGAGGAATTTTCGACACTGCAACGGTAGCAGGTCGAATTACTTCATTATCCAACAAATATCCTTTCCTATATTCTTCAATTATTGTGTTATTAGGGTGATCAGAAGAATCAAATCGACAGACTACCTCATGATAAAGGGGATTCACCCGCTTTCCTAAGGCGTCTATCTTTTTTACACCTTCTTCTTTTAAGATCTTATTAAACTGATCTAAGATCATTTTCACACCATCATAAAACGTAGAATTATTTTCTTCTTCATTGATATTTTGGGCAGTGGCAACAGCCCGTTCAAGATCATCCACAATAGTTAATAATTTGCTTAAAAAACGTCTAATTCCAACCTTCTGTATTCGTTCCATTTGTTTTTTTGTTCTTTTTTGAAAATTATCAAAGTCTGCCTGCAGGTATTTCAATCTTTTTAAATAATCTTCGGCTTGTGCTTTTTCTGTTTCCAATTCTTCTTGTAGTTGCTCTATCATTTCTGTTTCAGTCATTTCAATAGGTATTTCGACCTCAACACTTTCTTTTTCCGCATTAGCCGATCCCTTGTTGTTTTCTTCCATTTTTATTTCTTTATCTTTGGTTTTATTCTTCAATTATAATCCTCCACGTTAAAGAAGGTAATAATCAAGATAGGGTCGAATTCTTTACATTTAAATGTAAGATGTGAACATTAATCAACAGATGTCAACAAATAATCGATAATGTTGTTTAAATTGCTGATTTTTTGCCTCATATAGATGTGCATGTTAACCACGTTCATTTTTCGAAAGACACACTATGTCACTTTTGGTGACATAATAAAGGTCGATCATACCTTATTTAAAGGTAATGGTAAAGTCATAGTAGCACCAGCAATTGCTTGGAGGATTTAAAATTTTATGTTCACTTGCTTTTTCCACCCACACAATGAAAGGCGACCAGATACAATAACTCATTATCAGTTGAGTTAATTCAAAACTATTAAACATTAAATAAACAAGACAAAACAGCCTATTGGTGAACCAATATAAATAAGAAAAGTGAGGCTTAAATTGGAACGACGTGAACTCTCCACGATATTCTTCATAATTCTTGTGAATTTTTTGTATTTCTTCATAATCCTGATAATTTTTCCACTATCAGCAAATCCGAGATATCCATTTGCATGTCTTACTGAAAGGAGTGATTTTCATCCATTTTCAGGCAATTTCTTGAGGTATTAGATTACGTGAAGATGAGAAACTATGAGAATCGCTATTTTAAATGAAACTTTTTTACCTGAAGGAATTGGAGGAATAAAAAGATGGTATTGGGAACTCACACGCCGCTTCGCTAAATGGGGACACCAGGTTCATGTATATTCACTACATTGGGAGGGAATGCCCAAAATTGAGATGATTGAAGGAATCAAGATTTTCAGATTAAGCAAAATAAAAGACTTATATGTAGGACGAGGACGCCGTCCTTTTTATTCTGAGTTGAATTATGCAATAAAGGTCTTTAAACATCTACTAAGGAAAGAAGAATATGATATTATCGACTGTGGCCCATATATTCCTGCTTTTTCTGGATCATTCGTATCAATGATTAAAAAAATACCAGTTATTTTCTTTTTACCCGATGTAATTGGGTTAAATTGGAGTACATACCTCGAAAGCAGGATTTGGGGAATGGTAGGCCTACTCACAGAAAGGCTTACCGCGAAACTTCATTATAACCACATAATAACAATTACCAAATTGGTAAAGGAAAGACTAGTGAATATTCTGAAAATACCTGAAGAAAAAATTGACGTGATTTCATGCGGCGTTGACATTCAGACGTTCGATAACATCGAAGTGAAAAAAGAAAAACACTCGATACTGTATGCGGGATGGTTAGTACCACATAAACACGTGGATTGGTTAATAAAAGCAATGCCATCTGTCTTAAAGAAAGTACCTGATGCGCATTTAGATATAATAGGTGATGGGCCTCTGCGTAATGAATTATTGGCGTTCGTAAAACGACTTAAGTTATCTGACAATATTACTTTTCATGGATACCTCCAAAACTACAAAGATGTTGCATATTTTATGCGTAAAGCAGAAGTTTTTGTTAATCCTTCCACAAGGGAAGGACAGAGTCACGTCCTACTTGAAGCCATGGCTGCGAGAACCCCACCGATTGGGATATATAAGCCAGATTCAGGCGTTACAGAAACAATAAAACATGGGATAAATGGCCTTTTAACGCACCCTGACGAACTATCCGATTCAATAGTCAAGATATTTCAAGACAAAGACTTTTCAAAGATGTTAGCAGAAAACGGCAGAAAGTTTGCAGAAGAACGTGACTGGAATAAAATTTCAGAAATGGTATTAAACGTGTATGACAGTGTAGCAAGGAAGTAAACAGAAGGTAACAGAATGAGAATTTTGTAAACACAGGAAGGCAAATGTCAGAAAGACATAGAAAGTTGCGAGAAGACCTAAATGAGGATCAATATGCTTAAGTCTATGGAAATAATTTTATGGAACGTAAAATACGGTCGTTCGACCTTAAAGGTGTATTTACAGAAGAAGAGGCATTTAATAAAAAAGCATTTGCCTACTTTTCTAATTCATTTATATCCTATTCTTAATCGTATTTCAACATCTTGCGTAAGCTATATACTGCCTTTTATTGTACCTACAAATAATTTATGTTTCGAGAGATTAATTGAATATCCAAAAGTGTGGGAATATCTTGCTCTAAACAAAAAAGATCTGATACTAGATATCGGCTCTGGGGCGTCATGTTTTCCAAGTCTATTGTCAAGAAAAGGCTTTAGAATAGTCACATTAGATAGTGACCCTGACAGAATTATAATACAAAAAAGAGCACTAGATGAATTTTCTGGAGAAATCCGACATAACCTTCAGTTGATAGTGGCGGATGCGATATTCCTTCCTTTCAAAAAGGCGACATTTGATAAGATTATGCTAATTTCAGTAATAGAGCACATTCCAAAGGATAAAGTGGCTTTAAAGGAGACTAGAAGAGTTTTAAAGGAAAATGGAATTTGTGCACTTACCTTTCCATACTCTGTTACGCCTCAAATTCCAGAATCAGAATTCGATCTTAGAAGTTATTCGGAGAAAGATATAGTGAACCGAATCTTGAAACCAACAAGATTGTGGATTATAAAAAGATATCTTTTCAGAAAGCAATTTCTTAGAGCCATATATAGAGTTATATCTACGGGATGGTTTATTATATTGGATTTTCTACTTGGAATATTTGCCCATAACTTAGAAAATCTGTTTGGAGACGAAACAAAGTCATCAATATGTATACTAAAGTTGATGAACACTAATTAATTACAGTTTTAGGAAAGAATTACATCATCTAATTTCTTTGTTATCAAAGAAATGACCTTCAATGTAACAGGTGCTTAAATGAAGATTTGTATGCTTGTAGAGCAATGGTTTCCGCAGGTAGGAGGAGTAGAAAACCATGTACGATTCTTAACAAAAGGACTTACCAACGCGGGACACGAAGTGCACATAATTGTCAGAAATTTAAAACTAAAAGGAATGATACCTTATAAAATTGAAAAAGAGTTTACGAAAAGCGTCACTATCACACGGCTTGGTCCCTCTTCAATTTTTGAAAGCGATATAGGTCGCGCGCTGTATGCGGTCTTATCATCTCTCAAAGTCATCAAAGATAATTCTTTTGATATTTTTCATGCGCACTCATTTACTGCAACGATTCCTGCGCTTCTTGGCAAGCATATTTTGAAAATTCCGACCATACTTACAATGCATACTTCGCATTTCGGAAAATGGTACTCAATTACTAATCAAATTCTAAGATCTGGAATTTATAGTGCAATCGAAACAAAAACACTATTCAACAATAAATTTGATAGAATTATTACAGTTAATAAGAGCTTAGCAAAGACTGCAATGAAATTGGGTGTCTCCAAAGATAAATTGGTTTATATTCCAAATGCGATTGAACTAGAAGAGTTTGATTCATACAAATTAGATTTGAGTGCTTCGTCGCAGGAAAAGACCGTTCTCTTCGTGGGAAGATTAACTCCTGTAAAAGGTCTACATACGTTACTGAAGGCGATTTCTCTTGTGCTTGAAGAATCAAAGCACTATAAATTTCTGATAGCGGGGGAAGGGCCCCTAAAGAATGATTTAGCCGAATATATCTACAAGAACAACCTTCAAGAACACGTTCATCTTTTAGGCGTGCAAACAGGAAACGATCTTATAAGATTGTATAAAACTTCAAATGCAGTTGTACTTTCTTCTTATGACGAAGGGTGCCCAGTTTCAATTTTGGAAGCTTGGGGTGCAAGATTACCTGTAGTTGCTACAAGCGTCGGAGGTACAAAAGAGATTGTTGAACATGGAAAGAATGGATTACTTGTCCCACCTGGAAATCCAAAAGCATTAGCTAGAGCTCTCATAAAAATCTTAACGGATGAAAAACTAGCGAGACTTCTAGGCGATAATGGTAGAGCGATGGTAGAAAAGGAATATAATTGGAAAACAACTGTAAAGAAAATCCTTGCAATTTATCAGGATGTTCGAAGGACATGATTTTCGGCTATCACTAAACAAAATTAGATTTAGCGGGCGATAGTTTGAATATCTTAATGTTAATAATCGATTATTATCCGATTATAGCTGGTGCTGAAGTTTTTGCACAAAAAGTAGCTGAAAACTTGGCTTACAATCCTAAGAACAAAGTTTTCGTAATAACTGCAAGATCGAACCGTTCACTACCAAGTTTTGAAATTAAGTCAAATGTACATATCCATAGAATAGTTTGTCCTTTTTTTCCACACAGTTTCTTCTTATTTAGTTTTTTGAAAGCTTTGCAATTTATAAAGAAACACAAAATTGATTTGATTCATGCGCATCTTGCCCATTATCCCGGATTTTCTGCGGTACTTGCAGGGTTACTAACAAAAAAGCCAGTTATTATAACAACACAAGGCGGAGATTTATTAGATTATGCTGAAACAGGTCAATATGCCTCATTATTGAGACCGATCTTGATTTACACGCTATCTCATGCAAATCTTGTACATGCAGTAAGCAGATATACTATGAGAATGGCAAAAACGCTTGGCGCAAAAAAAATGATCTTAATTCCTAATGGAGTTGATATTGAGCAGTTTCACCCAAGAGCATCTAACCTAGATCTGAAAAAGAAGTTAGGGATAAAGGGTGAAAAAATAGTTCTTTCAGTCTCCCGTTTAACGCCAAAAAATGGATTGTCATTTCTCATTAGAGCTGCAGCGCTCATAAATAAGAAAATACCCAATGTCAAATTTATTATTGTTGGCAGCGGCTCAGAAGAAAAGAATTTGAAAAAACTAACTAGCCAATTCAAAATTGACAAGAATATCATCTTTACGGGCTATGTTCCTCACGAACAAATCCCTGAGTTTATGAGCATAGCAGATGTATTTTTGCGCCCATCTGTTGCGGAAGGTTTTGGAATTGTATTTATAGAGGCAATGGCTGCGGGCATACCAGTGATAGCTACTCGTGTTGGGGGTATAATTGATATTATTCAAGCTGGGGAGAATGGGGTTCTTGTCGAACCAAAAAATTCGAGTCAAATTGCTGATGCGATTGTCAAATTACTAAAAAATGCATCACTTGCATCAGAGTTATCTAGGGTCGGTAGAAAATATGTAGAGCAAACCTACTCATGGAATATCATCTTCGACAAAGTTAAGAAGATGTATGCACATTTCTATCGTAGATGATTCTTTTATCATTTGATAGCAATAACATTATATCCACTTGCCTGAGTGTCTGGCAATTTTTCATCAAATAATGTTATATTATCAAATATTTTCGTAAGAATACGGCTTAAAACGCTTGATTTTTGATTAACACCTCGTAATATCAAATCGATTATGACTATCAGATAATTTCCTGTTGAAACAGCCTTAACTGTGCTAAAATCTCGCAGCAAATAAGAGATTCCATCTTTTGTAAATCTGAAAAAATCCGATTTATGATATACTGATAAAAATGGTACATAAAGAAATAGGATTCCTCCATCTTTCAAAATTCGGATAATTTCTTTTATTGCTTTGTGGGGTTCTGGCAAATGTTCAAGAAGGGCCTTACATATAACAGCATCTATGCTCCTTTCCTTAAATGGAATGTTATGTGCGTCTCCAAATATCGTTGTAAGGCATTTTTTATTGAGATCCATTCCTATATATATATGGTTTTTAAATAAATGCTTATAAGCTGCCATTTCCTTTTGGGATAGGTCTCCACTACCTAAATCTAAAATAATCTTTGCTTTTTCGGCTATGTATTTGATTCCACAGTCGAAAAAAATTTGCGATTTTTTTGAACGAATCTTTTTCTTAGTCAACTGACCACATACCGTTGATCCGTATTCAAGTTAATAATTATTGAACTACCACCGCCTGATGGATGGGGATTTCTTTGCACTTTTTTGGTGAAAATTTATAAAATTTTATTTTCTCCACAATTATCAGTTCTTAATACGAAAAAGCGATAGAACACAACCTTCAAAACCCTATAAAGGTTATCTTTTAAAATCAAGTTGATGAAAAATGGAGCTGGTAGAACAAATAATCATATTCTTCTAAACATCGAACAGAAAAGTATAACGGTTGCAAACATATTTTTCATTGTAAGAAAGTCTACATATGATTCGATAATTAGTTAATTAAATTAAATGAGAAGAAATGCCCATTTCACTTGATATAGAAGCGCTAAACCACTTAAAACACGATAACAAGAGGTGTTTTTATATTTCGGCTCTTTAACCTTGTGAATTCGGTTAAATTATTTTTTGACCGTGATAAGATTCGAATTTTAATTCTAGGCATAAGCGTAGTCTATTTTGTCTATTTAAGTTGGCTTGCAAGTAACACCGCGCTTACTTATGACGAAAGTGTCCACACTCTTCCAGCTATAGTCATGTATCGTTACTTTCATGCACTCTGGCAAAATCCTGGATTGATATCTCTAAACAAAGCACGTTCTTTTATGTATGCCTATTATGGCGGAACGTATCATGTACCTTATTGGGTATTATTTTACTATCCGCCATTATATTCAATAGCAACCACTTTAGTATTTCTGATAATGGGTATTAATTCTTATTCTGCGCGATTTTTATCGATTCTTTGCACGTCTATTTTTGGAATAGTAAGTTATGAATTCGGAAAGTTATTATATAATCGAAAAATTGGATTTTTCTCTACGATTTTTACGATTTCATTTTTTTCCATAATAAGTACCGGTATACAAGCATTATTAGATGTTCCGATTGCCACTTTAAGCTTATTGACATTTTATTTTTTCTATAGAGCTACGTCGATTCAGAAAAGGTCATGGTATATTCTATCTGGCATCTTTTTTGGTTTATCTCTGTTAATGAAGCAAACTGGAATCATGATTTTACCCTTTGTAATTCTTTTTCCTTTTCTAGACAGAAAATACGGAAACTTGGATATTCAGTCAACCGCTCTTAACCAGAAGTACACATTTAGCAACTTTCTATGGCTTTTTGGTCTTACATTTTTAATAGCTGGACCGTGGTATTTATTCTTAGCGTTAAAACATCCTCATGAGTTGTTACTCATTTGGACGGTCAACGTAAACGTAGTTATTGGACCTGAATGGACTGTGATTCCATCATGGTTTTTCTGGGGATATCAACTTACACTTGAATCCGGAATTCTTTTAGCTATTTTGGCATTTATAGGGATCTTTTACTGCCTCTATCAAAGAAATAGGAATGACATATTCATTATATACGCGTTAGCGGTTTCTTTATCAATGTTTACATATATTTCTCACAAGGAATGGCGATTTATACTTGTCACTGTTCCTATTTTTTTCATTTTTTCATCTTTATCTATAGATCTTATTTCGAATTTCTTGTCCAATAAACTTCATCTAAGATATAAATGGGCCAGAAAAAAATGGAGATTTGCATTTCTATCTAGTATCACAGTTTTCTCCTTTTCATATATGGGGGAAATCTTTAGAACCGTAGAATATTTTTCAAATCCCGGGTATTTCGACTTAACATATGTACCTCTTGATGAAACTACTAGATTTATTGTGAAAAATACACCTTCATCTAATTCAAGATATCGCGTTTTACAGATTGGATGGTCAAACCATTTCTCCCCATATGCATTTATGTGGTATATGATGAAAAATGATAATGATGCTGCAATCGAATACTGGTTATTACATAGTTGGGAAACTACTCCCTCCCAAGTTGATAGTTTTGTGACCAAAGAGAGAATGTATTATGTCGTGGTCTATATTGAGATGGGAATATGGGGAGATTTGAAGAAACCTCTTGATTTAGATGCTCTTGCGAAAATGAGTATAGAATATGCTGTAGCAGCATACATTTTGAAGAATCCAAAATATATCATAGAAAAGAGTTTTGAAGATGAGTCGTTTCTAATTTTCATAATACACCCGTCTATAGTTCTTTAAAATCAGCCTTAGTGTTTGCAAAAATAAAAGATTTCAATTACAATTCTATTAAAATGTTGATGTTGCAGGGAATAGTTCAAACAGATTCTTTTTTACGTCTGTTCGGAGAACTCGAATAGTATTTTAAATGTTTTACTTCCAGTCATACAAAATAAAAGCAAAATTGGAAAGAAAAACCTCAACTGAAAATCATACCAGAAGAGATAGAATAAGAAAGGTGCAAACCATAATAAAACCATCTTTATTTCCTCTTTTTTTGGAATTGAAAGCAGAGCAAGTAAAAAGAAGGCCGTTATAAAGTAATTTTCCCACATGCCCCAGTATGGCATACTCCAACCAATAACCCCATCTTTACACCAATATAAATTTCGCCAAAGATTCTTTTCTGTTAAGATAGGAGCAGGGTATGTTAAACTCCAAAAATATCGATTTATTAACTCTAAACTACTCGATAAAAGAAACAATGGTGAATATTTCAGATATATTCTTTGATTGTTTGATGAAAGCAACAAAAATGGAAATAAGAGAAGGTTTGAAGCTCTAACAAAAATTGCAAAAGCATAAAGTAATGTAGATTTATTATAATCATTGGAAAAGTGATAATACAAAGCAACTATTATCCAAAACAAGCCGGTTATATCAGAATAATCTCTTCCAGACCAGAAAATATGTAAGGGCGTTGTAGCAAAAAGCAACGCACTGAAATAGCCAGCATAATTATTATAGTACTTAGTGGTCAATTTATATGTCATAGGAATACTCAAAATGCTGAAGAAGAGAGAAGTTGCTACACATGCCTGATCACCAAACAGTGGGATAAAAGGCACACTTAAGAATGAAAAACCAGGATTTGGAAAATATCTTTCTGGAAATTTAAGATTATAAAGATCTTTCGCGTTATTTAAATACCAATAGCCATCATTTTTTGGATCATATGAACTAATGTAGGGAATTCTAAGCAGCAAACCCATAATAGTAATTGAAATAACTATTATAAGTTCCTCAATTTTTTGTTGATATTTGCTAAAAAATAGCGATAGTTTTGAAAATTTGGGTTTCTTTATCACGATTTTCCCCTTAATATTGGTTTATATTTTCTTACCATAATATTTCCTTCGTTTTTTGTGGTTTTTATTCATAATAGACAGTGACTAAGGCTATTTAATGTTTTCAGTAAATGAAAAAAAAGCTTAAAAGGGCCTTGTTGGTTATAGCTTTTTTGAAAAATAATTTCTGAATCTTAGGGAACTTGCAAATAATATAACACATCCAATAAGAATTGTAGCATCAAAAAGAATAGCATACTGATGAAAATTATAAATCAATATCCTAGGATTCCCACCGAAAAATATGGCCAATGCTGACGCATGATAACCCAATGTTGCCCCTAAGAGAGTTATGACCGCACCGTCTTCCCATATAGGTTTTTTCTCTTCTGTTTTTTGCTCATTTGAAGGTGTAAGCCGTCT
>JAECRW010000200.1 GCA_016294985.1 Candidatus Sifarchaeum marinoarchaea
TTTAAAACAATACAAATTTTCCGTTAAATCGAGCTGTTGTTTCCGCCTCCATTAGTCTTTTATAGCAGATTCGTTTAGAGTAAGCGCATAGACTTTAGTATAGTTACACGTCATAAATATACTTTAGTCTTAAAAAGGTGAAAATGAATGAGAAGGAAATATCTATTTTTAACAACTGTGACATTAACGCTACTATTCATTGGTGCAGTTTTTGTACAACCAACGACTGCTTCTAACTTTTCTGCCACAAAACACTCAGGTAATATGGAAGTCACATGCTACACCTCCCCAGACTCGAGCTACGATGTCACAATAGATGCATTGGAAAATGCGGATGAGGAGATTGATATATGCATTTATGCCATTTCTAATACATTCCTTCTAAACGCTCTAGTCGACAAAATGAAAGAGAACTCCGATATAACAATAAATGTGATTGTCAGTTATCGACACGCTTCGGGATTTGAAACCTCATTTACAAGGGGTGCACTCTATTATCTGTCACAAGCGGCAGACAATAATGGTGCTACAAACGTAAATTTGTTTGAGTCCTCAAATACATATGACTTCACTCATGCGAAGTACATTATCATAGATCAAGAAGTGGTACTTGTTCAGAGTGCGAATTGGGCGAAAACAGGCATTCCAAAAGATCCCAGTTATGGCAACCGCGAATGGGGAGTTATGATAAAAAACAACGATGTCGTTAACTACTTTCTACAAGTTTTTAACAACGATATGGGAATAGCTACACCCTATATTGAAGATGCTGATCATGAAAAATCCTTTTCAGAAAATGTGTCATCCGGCAGTTATTCAAAGTCTTTCAGTTCAAAGAAATATACAGGAAGCATGACCATTCAAACGATCGTTTCACCAGATAATGATGTCTCCGCGATAAAAGCGCTTTTGCAGTCCGCCACAAACACGATTTATGTTCAACAAGCGTACATCAAAACTGATTGGAAGGGCAGCTCAGATGAGTTTCTGGATGAACTCGAAGATGCAGTGGATCGCGGTGTCACCGTGAAAGTAATCATTGATAAACAACCATCTGGCGCGGCAGATTCTGCAGATCATATGGAATCTGAAGGAATCGAAGTGGCATATTCTAACACTGTTTTCGAATATTGCCACAACAAAGGCGTCATTGTGGACAACTCAATTGTTTTGATCTCAAGTATTAATTGGTCCTATGAAGCAGCCAATGAAAATAGAGAGGCAGGCGTAATCATTTTTGACACCAACGTAGCAGGGTTTTTCGTCGATGTATTTGCGTACGACTGGCAAAATGCTGAAATAATCAGCGGTGAATCTTCAATTGACACCTCACCTGGTGAGGGTGGCGGTGGCACTGGTGATGGTGGAGATGGCGGCACAGGATTCTGTTTTGGCACTTTGCTTCTTGGTCTGATCCCACTTATTACACTAGCAACAATAATAATTGGCAAGAAACAACGCAAAACCCATTAGTCTTTTTCGACAGTAGCCATTTCTCTTTTTTATTTTCTTTGAAAAAAAGAATTCTTAAGCTGTTTTTCTTACGTTAAACTCATTTTTCTGGTTTTTATCGCACTTAGATTCAGTTCCTGTTGTTTTATTCAAAAATTTCAATATCTCTGGTTTTTATTTGCGTAGAAATTTCCGAGAAACTTTAAATTCACTGAAAACAAGAATTGCTTGATAAAGTTCTAAACAAATCTTTTTGATTTAGAAAATAGTAAATTATTTATCTTGTTACTAAAAATTATAAAAGCTTGAATACTTATATAGATCAATGAGGAAGTTGTTACGAACTTCATGGTCTTTAGATAGAATTACTGGTGCGTGAAACAAATCCAAGATGTCAGCGAATTTCCGACACTTTTCTGGATACTTGAGCTCTATGTCCCAGAGTATCAGAGCAAAATGGGATCTTTCCAGCTTGAAGGATACATCCTCGCTACATCGA
This sequence comes from Candidatus Sifarchaeum marinoarchaea, assembly GCA_016294985.1. Taxonomy (GTDB): domain Archaea; phylum Asgardarchaeota; class Sifarchaeia; order Borrarchaeales; family Borrarchaeaceae; genus Borrarchaeum; species Borrarchaeum marinoarchaea. Next base: position 1,952 of record JAECRW010000200.1, read on the forward strand.
AACAGCTTTGGAACCTTATATCTACCGATGAAGAGACTGGAGAAACAGCAGTTCGATCTTGCCTTATAGGACCTGCAGTAATGAATGCAACTATGTCAATAGGTGGTCGACCGATTCCAGAGGTTAAGACAATCTCTGGAGTGATTTTTGATTCGACGGAGCTCAGACCCGATCGACCAGTGCCCTTACTTGATATTATTGCTCCCGACGTTATTGATCCCACTGCAACAGCTGATGAAGAACAAATCACAAAGGAAATCCGGATCATAGAATTATCAAAAGGACAAAAAATGGGAGATGAGGTCCTAACTAAGGTACAAAATAATCACTTAATCCCCAAGAGATTACTGGGGAATTTAGTGAAAAAGACACTCACAGTGAAGACTACCTCAGGCGTTAATAATGCTAAAGTCTGCCTTGGAGGTCTCCATAGGGACAAATATAGGCTTTTTGTGGATGCAATAAAATCTGGAACGCTTCGAGTCCCTGAAGGACGCCCGCTTTTGGACGTTGCACAAAAGAAGTTAATAACCTTTGATAGGGACAATTTATCTGAATATGTGATTGTTGAACTCAACCCAGTGTTTGATCCCAGTATAGACGCTTTTGATCAGTTTGTTGATGTCTACCATTCTACTATACAGTACATGCTAGAAACTGAGGAAAACTATTTCTGGGCCTAAAACTGACTGCGTCTTTGATGAATGTTTTGTCAGATTTATCGTGATTAGAAAAATCGCTAAATTAATTTTTCAGCAAAATTTATGAGTTT
>JAECRW010000201.1 GCA_016294985.1 Candidatus Sifarchaeum marinoarchaea
GCTCGCCTATTACCCATTTCTCATTGGAAATCTCTTCTATTTTAGTGTTGATCAGTGACAGAGCTTCCTCTTTCGAGGCTACACTATAGAGATCTATATGAAACCCTGAGCACGATATTGTAAAATGGGTGTGGCAATCTATGAATCCTGGAAGTACCGTTTTCCCCTCCAGGTCAAAGATCTTCGTATAATGACCTATGCATCTTTCTATCTCGTAACTTTCCCCTATATTGATGACCTTGTCTCCTTTTATTGCTAAGGCCCTAGCCTTTCCCATCGTGCTATTTATCGTATAAATATTCCCGTTCAAAAGAACTAGATCGGGATATAGATTATTAATCATCTAACGTGATCACTTCCTGAACGCAGTTCGCGTTACCTTCATCAACCCTTAACTGCGCCTAATGTTAATCCTGCAACTATGTACTTCTGCGCTATTAGAAAGAAAACCATCTGGGGCATGATAGCAACTATACAAGCAGCAGCCATAAGGGGCCAGTTGAAGGCGCCATATCCTTTAAAATTAGCTATAGAAACAGCAACAGTGCTTGCATTCGTATATGAGAGACTAAGGGGAATCAATAATTCCACCCATATAGTTATGAATGCCAGGATAGCTGTTGCTGAGAGTCCAGGTCCTATAAGAGGCAAGGTAATCCTCAATAGAATTCCCAGTTCGGAACATCCATCAACTAAAGCTGCTTCTTCAACTTCTCTGGGGACCTGCGCAATAAATCCCTTTAATAACCAGACGCTGTAGGGTAGATTAAATATCTGAAATGCTAGAATGAGACCGAGCTTTGTATCATACAGACCCAAGATATTATATATTGTAAAGAGCGGGATCATGAATAACATTTCAGGAAGCAGATATGCTCCAATGAGCCAAATACCCAAAGCTTGGGAGCCCCTAAACTTATATCGAACTAAAGCGTAGGCCATCGGTATAGTTAGTGCTAACGTCAGAGCGACAGATCCTAAACCTATTATGGTCGTATTGTAAAAAGATTTGGCGAAATCTTTACTAAGCCACGCTTTTGGATAATTATCCCATTTAGGGGAGAAGTTCCACTTTGGCGGCAGTGCAAATGCGTCTTTCGGCGTTTTGAGTGATGTCATAAAGGTCCAGATGACTGGCGCCAGAAAAATAAATGATAATACTACTATAAGGAGGGTATAAATTAGAGCTCTTGAGAATACTTGTCTCCTCTTTACAAGTGTTATTTTCTTCTTCATGCTAGTTGCCTACCTAACCTTCTAATATATACTGCAATGATCATAACAATTATAGCGGAGAACGCTATAGCAAGACCTGCTGAATATCCCATCTTCAGTAATCTACCTAGCCCTTGATTATATATATAAAGTTGTGAGACCTCAGATGCCCTTGCTGGGCCACCTCCAGTTATCCCCCACATTATGGCGAAGACACGTAGACAAGCTATAGTCCTAAATACTAATGCGACGAATATAACAGGGCTTAGGCAAGGTAGCATAACATATCTAAGTCTCTGCCATGCAGATGCCCCATCCACCCGTGCTGCTTCTAAGAGGTCTTCAGGGATACTTTTGAGTCCAGCCAAGAGTATTAGTGTAATAAAACCTGTTTGCCACCAAGTATCTACTAAAATAGCTGCAGGTATAACTATGTGGGGATCTCCAATCCAATTGGGGGTTGGTAATCCGAGGGCCCCCAAATAATAATTTATGTGTCCGAGGGCGGGATTAAGAAGCATTTTCCACATAAGAGCAGCCACGATATCCGACACCATGAGCGGAAACATAAATGCGGGTCTAAAGAGTACCGCGCCGCGGACTCTTTGGTTCAAAAGGAGGGCACAGCCCAAACCTAATAAGAATTGTATTCCCACAGCTCCGATTGCAAAGTAAAGTGTACGCCAAATGGAGTTCCAAAAATATGCATCATGCAGAATTTTTCGATAATTTTGCAGGCCGATGAAGGTCATTGAGTCAGCTTCTCCTGCTGCCCAGTTCCATGTGTTCAAACTCGTATAAAACCCAAAAATTATCGGAAAGATCACTATAGCCGTTAGGGCCAATATTCCTGGAAAAATAAAAAGAAATAACACCCCTTTTTTTGGTCTCATTTCATCATAATTTATTTAGCTACTTGGTCAGGATAGCCGGGAAAGCCCTATAAAAGCTACCCGGCTATCCTACTAAGGTTACTTCATTTGCTCCCTTCTTTTAATAGCACAGGCCTTCCGGCACCAACCCAGCTTCCTCCATGATCTCAATCGCTTGCCGTTGTAAGGTGGCCATCGCCTCTTCAGGAGGCGTTCCTAGATAGATGGCATGGAGTGCGTCCAGTGCCTTCTGGATCACTTCCTCTGCTCCTGGAAAGTATAGTGCTGGATACTTTGCTATCTCCAAGGATCTGCTGACGGTATCTACATACTCAGTTGGGAGTATCTGTTTCATCTCAGGCAATTCCCAGGTGGATTTTCTCACAGCTCCCCAAGTATTCGGAGCGACGAATTTCTCTCCATATTTACTCGAAGCCCATTCGATAAACAGCCAAGCAGCTTTTTTAACGTTTGGATCTGCCTTAGATGTTATACCGATACCCCAAGCCCAGAATCCCGTGGCGTGTCCATATGTGGTTGGAGGAACGACAGCGTATCCAACATTTCCGGCAACTGCAGACTCTTCCGGAGCTTCGAAGCTTGGCGCGAATAGGCTGGCAT
>JAECRW010000202.1 GCA_016294985.1 Candidatus Sifarchaeum marinoarchaea
GAGTAGATATCCATCGTCACTTCTATGGAGCTATGCCCAAGCTGCCTTGATATGTCTCCTATATTATCGCCCTTGGGGATCCTCAAAGTGGCATAGGTATGCCTCAAATCATGGATCCTGATCTTCCTCAGCCTTGCCCTCTGCACCGCCTTGTCGAATGCCCTTCGTCGCCAATTGTCCGTATCAATAGGTTTTCCCTTCTCGTTCGTCAACACGTATTCGGGAAGGTCACCTATACCTGGAGCAAGGCCCTTCTCTTTGCTGCACGCTTGATGTATCTCTAGGGCCTCTGCCAGTTGTGGGCTCATGTCAACACGCCTTTGCTTGCCACTGCCTCGGCAGCCGCCTTGTCCCCTACCTTTTTGGAGATCCTCTTGCCCTTACCTTTGATTTTTTGTCTGACTGTTACTCCCATAACTCAATTTCGTTCCAAGCTCCTTTTCTCACTATATCGTCCATTTGTTCCTTTGATTTAACCTTCCAGGGTGATTCTACAGAATCCATATCATCAGATGCGCCATGAAAAAAGGCATAGCCCTTCTTCATTCGAAACCAGATAAAGATACCGATAAGGTCTTCACATAACCTAAATAAGTTGCTCCAAATTACATCCATGACACTCCGAATAGACTGCTTATTTGACCACATCGGAATCCTCAGCTGTTTTTTATCGGCATCCTTAATTAAACAGACAGTGAAATATTCGAAGTTTATGCCACCATCTATGAAATGATTAATCTTGTCTCTTGCTTTTATAGTAGCCCCTAACCATTGGTGACTCTTTTTTATGAAATCGATGGCGACCTTAGCCTTTTCTTTATAGGGTGCTGGCACATTATTCTGTAGCGCCTTAATGACATCTTCTCCTTTGGATGCAAAAGTACGCAAGCTCCATTTCTCAGGACCAATAAAAATCGCTGGTATTTTTACGAGATAATCTAAGCAACTCTTAACTTGGATCAGAAATTCATCAAATTCAAAAAATAACTCTTCTGAATGTTCTAATTTGATAACCCTTTGTTCGCTTGTTATCGGTTTCTTCTCAGCTTCTTCTATCAGTTGATCCTCTAAAGATGCATACTTCTGATAATGTAGCCATACCGATGCGAGCTTTTTGCCTATCAGGATCAACAAATCAAATAGTGCCTTCTTTTCATTTTCGCTTAATTCCACATACTGCGTGATGAGGCTCAAATGCGTTATCAAGCGCTGGTTAATAATGCCGTTTGGTGTCGGATCATCGAAGTTTTCTTGTAATTTGAACATAGGTTATTCGTTTTAAGGACCATCAAGAAGAATGAACAAAGCCGTATTGAAGGATCGAAGATGGTTCTCGAAAGAAAGATGAAAGTTTATGATCGAATCTCCAGGATGGGGCCAAGAATAAAGACTCTAGACTACGGTTCCCTGCTATTAAAGGATCTCTCAAGACTCGGGTGGTGTTATTTTGAAATAATATCCCAAGACGAAGCCTGGTGGCCCTCCGGGTCGTTGCCTCCCCAGATACCAACGACAATGTTAGTCCACTTACAACAAAAACGGATGATAACGTGGTCCTGGCCGCGAGGTGATCTTTGCATAACTTAAGATTAAAGGATTAACTTTGAGATCTCAAGAGGTTTTTCCCGAATACCTGTCTTTTTTCCCTCATATTTTCGCGTATCTTCACTATATAATAGGTTTTGACCCTTTGTCTGTTCTTTATTTTGGTTCTATGGGACAAAACAAATGACTGAAGATACCTTTTATTGGTTGTTCAGTACGATAGCCCAAACTTATGCAACTATTGTGGGCATCATGGGGATGCTAACTGTTTATAGACTTCAAACCCTATCTAGGTACAGAGAAGATTGTAGAAAAAGGACGGAAGGACCCGCTCATGATGTTTTTGATTATGAGGTTGAGGCCTATGGATTACCACCAGAAGATTTAGTTTAAAAATGGCAAAATCTCCCTAAGGAACAAAACGAATTTAAAACAAAAGCTAGTACAGAAAATGTTCAAATAGTAGATAAGGTCAAGCCCCTAAAGCCATAAGACCTTTTTCCGGGTGCAGATAGGGTGCAGTTTCCTGTTGCAATTTAACAGGATTTATTATAATCCATCACCCTAAGTGCCTGAAATCCTTGACAGGCTTGGATCTGAATAGGACTGGCAGTCATGAGGTCAGGGGTTCGAATCCCCTCAGCTCCACCAGTTAAATCAGCAACTGAGCTATCCGATCCTACAGAAGATTTCGGGATCTCGGACCTTTGTGGCAGTTATCCTTGCCCGAGGCAGTCAGTCCATCTACGAGATTGACCGCCTTCTATTTGAGTTCTTGGCTCCTATAGGCCCTTATGAAAGCTGAGCATCTTATAACGATGAGGAAACTGATCAACGGAAAATGAGACTGTAATAACTATTTATCGGGATTAAACCCATGAGCAGAGCATACAAGACATTTTCTATTGCCACTGCCTTGTTTTCGATCTCCCCTACCCTGTCATTGGCTGGTCAATTTAAGGTCACCTGGATCGAAGATGGAGACACCGTAATAGCGAAGGGCTGTGACATTGAGATCAAGGTGAGGCTGGTTGGGATAGACGCAGTAGATCATCCCCGTCTGCCTTATGCAATTGAGGCCAGAAACCGCCTTGCCAGGATGATCTGGAAGAAGACCGTTGAAATCGAAGGTTATGGGCTGGGGCCCTCTAACCGTGTCCTC
>JAECRW010000045.1 GCA_016294985.1 Candidatus Sifarchaeum marinoarchaea
TCCACCACCGCCACCGCCTACAACTACAGCACCTCCGCCACCCCCACCTCCAATAACAACTGCCCCACCGCCTTATCCAACTCAAATGACTGATGCCCAACTTATGACAGTTCGTAAAAACGAAGCTCTGAGCGTTATTTTAACTATCATTCTTGCGGGTATTGGTCATCTCTATCTCGGAAAAATCAAACGCGGTCTTGTATTCCTCGTTATAACCATTATTGTTGGATGGATCATCGGCGCAGTACTACTGTTTATACCAACGATTATTTGGTATCTGTACGCGATCTACGATTGCTACAACTTAACGAAACAATATAATGAAGCACTTTTCAGTCTACGACGCCCACCGCAAGAAGATGAATTCTAAAACATCTTCGTCTCATCACTTTTTTGTCTTTTTTGTTTCCCTTCTTTTTCTCATGCTTTTTGAAGATTAAAACGCATCTATATTGACTCAATAAATAAATTCAGTGGTAAAAAAAGCGGTATACTTCTGGCAAGCCTAATAGAAAAGAAATGCATTGAATTATTTGGTGATTTTTCCAGCATATCTTGCCCATTGATATTTTGCAGCTAAAGCTGAAACCGGTGCATCCATAGTATAAGGATATGCTAAAATTCCTTTTTCCTCAAGATAAAGGGATGCCATCTCCACTTCAACATCTCCTACAAGTGAACACACGATTGGTTTAACTATGCCTTCTTTTTTTGTCTCATCGACAACTTTTGCGACTACCTCTGCAAAAGCCATAGGTGGGGTTATTAACGTGTGCCAGTAGCCTAAGATAAGAGCATGGACTCGGCTATCTGTAAGGCCAAGTTTGATAGTATTGTAGTAAGTTTCTGGCGGCTCACCTCCAGTAATATCAATTGGGTTTCCAGAAGCACCAAATGGAGGAATGTGTTCTTTAAACGCTTTATCTAAATCTGCCGGAATCGCCATTAATTTTAAACCGTGATCAGCGCAGGCATCTGCTAGGAGGACTCCACTGCCTCCGGCACCGGTGATTATGACTACATTTTCACCCTTAGGTGTGGGTAACATTTGAAGTGCTCGTGACCAATCTAAAAGTTCGTATAGGGTTTTAGCCCTAATTACACCACATTGCTTAAATGCCGCATCATAGATAGCATCTGTACCAGCAAGTGCGCCAGTATGCGAGGCAGCTGCACGTTCCCCTAATTCAGTTCTTCCCGCTTTAAGAACAATTATCGGCTTGCTACACTTTTTGGCGGCTTCCATAAACGCCTGTCCGTCTTTGAGGTCTTCAACATGCATTGCTATTACTTCTGTATTAGAATCCATTGCGAAAAACTCTATAAGGTCATCTTCATCGATATCACATTTGTTCCCTAATCCTACAATAGCTGCGACACCCATGTTTTTACTTCGGCTGTAGCCAATAATAGACATCCCGATGCCGCCGCTTTGGCTAGATAAGGCCACTTTTCCTTTTAGTGTATAAGGCGTGCAAAATGTAGCACATAACTTCTCTGGCGTGTAGTAGTAGCCATAAATGTTCGGACCCATTAACCTTACTCTGTGCTTTCTCCCTGCCTCTACGACTTGTCGCTGTAATTCGTGATTTCCAATTTCAGCGAACCCAGAAGGAATTAGTATTGCACCAGCGACTTTGGCTTGACCTAATTCCTGAATTAAGTTGGGAACAAATTTAGCTGGTATGCAAACAACTCCCACATCGACCTGATCTGGCACCTCTGAAATCGTTGGATAAACTTTAAGACCTAAAACTTCATCTGCTTTAGGATGAATTGGATAGATCTTGCCCTGATAACCTCCATCTAAAAGATTTTTAACAACGGCATACCCTATCTTTCCCGGTTTAGGAGAAGCACCAACTACTGCTACCGCTTTAGGTCTGAAAACTCTAGTCATTTGTGAGACAATTTCCTCAGACGAATATCTGAATCTTTCTTCTGGTTTTTCAGCTGCTAAAGTTGCGCGAGCATCAGCTATTATTGCACCTTGCTCATAGACAAAAATAGGATTAAGATCAAGTTCATCAATTTCTGGAAATTCTGTAACAAGTTGAGATACCTTTTCTATAATCGTTGCTATAGCATCGATATCACTTGCAGGTTCACCTCGAATACCGCGTAATATATCAAATCCTTTGATTTCTTTGATCATTTCTGTTGCGGTTTCTTTGTCAGAAGGAACAATCCTGAACGCAACATCTTTTAGAGCCTCGACAAAAATACCTCCTAGACCGAACATGACGGCCTTTCCAAATTGTTTGTTATTTGTAGCTCCCACGATGACTTCTTTGCCATGAGGCTTTGCCATCTTCTGAACTAAAACGCCCCAAATATCGGCATCTGACTTATATTTATGTGCCTTATCAATTATTTTCCTGTATGCATCCTTTACTTCATCATCTTGACTCAGGCCAAGCATTACTCCCCCAGCATCAGATTTATGGACAATGTCTGGTGAAGCAACCTTCAGTACAACAGGATATCCAATTTTGTTTGCGATTTGAACCGCGTCATTCTCACTTTTTGCAATGCATCCTTCAACAACTGGAAGCCCAAATGATTTACATAGTTCCTTAGTCTCAAACTCTGTTAAAATAAATCGCCCTTGATTTATGGCGCTATCAATAACTTCTCTAGCGCTAGACCCCATAAAAGTCACCAAACTGCCTTTATGGGTTACATTTACTTATAAATTTTACAAAAAAAGTTAGCTTTAAAGAACTTTACTGTGGAAAAAGGCGTGCAAGTAATTTCTTAGTTTTAATTCTGTGCATATCAAGCCCTAATTCTTTTGGTTGGAGTCCCATAGCAAGTCCTAAAAGTTCCATGTAATAAAGAACTGGTATATTGTATTCTTCATCGAACTGTTTCTGAATCTGAAATTGTCCGACATCAAATTGGATGAAACAGAAAGGGCATACCGTTGTAATACAATCTGCGCCAACTCTTTTCATCTCAATAAGTTTTTGTCTTGTCATTTTCAATGCAGAATCCATGTCTATACTACGAATTCCTGTACCGCAACATTCCATTTTCTTCAGATAGGGAATACTTGTAGCGCCCAAAGCTTCAATCAACACATCTAGTGATTGAGGTCGTTCTGGGTCGTCAAATGCCAAGATTTCACTTGGTCTGACAAGATGGCAACCATAATGGACTGCAACCTTCAGATTCGATAAAGGATGAGTTACGACTTCCCTGATTTTCTCGGCACCGATATCTTCAAATAATATCTCTACAATGTGGCGGACTTTTATGTTTCCTTTAAACTCTCGATTTATTTGAGAAAGGATGCCATTTACTTTATCCTTTAAGGTGGGCTCATGTAACAGTTCATGATTAGTTGTTTTTAGCGTTTCAAAACAACCATTACAGAGAGTTAACATATCATGGCCCATTTCTTCTGCTATGGCGATATTCCTTGCGCCTAAGGAAAACCATGTTGTTTGATCAAGCGATTGAATACCGATAGGATCTGGACAGCATCCGGCACCGTTCAAAGGCAACAATTCTATGTCGAAGGTGGGTAAAACACGTCTAACTGAAGCTTCAAAGTTCTGTAGGCGTAAGGGAATCATGCAACCAAGAAAAAAGCTATAGCTTGTCATTGTTTCTCTTCTTCCTCATCCTTTTGTTCTTTGAGAGTCGTACCATTAAATTCAAGTTTTTTATCAATACCTGTTAGTTCCATTATCTTTTGAATTTCATCAACGTTGACCTCAGGAAATTCTGGAAGTCCTAGTTTTTTTCTTCTTCTTTCTATAGGAGATGATAATGCAACAGTGGTTCCTGTTGTGAAAATTTGCATTGCTTCCTCTTTAAGACCAGCTGGAAACTTGCCATTTGAAGTAGCTACGTTCTTTAACTGAAAAAGAACTTCTGCAGGATAAACTAATTCTGGACAGCGTTCGACACATGCATGGCAAGCAGTACAAAGCCAGATCACATCATCTGACACTACTCTCTCTGTGCTTCCAAGAAGCATGTAGGCAATTAACTTCCGAGGATTAAATGTACCGGTAATTTTAGCAGAGGGACATGCACCAGTACAAGTGCCGCATTGATAGCAGCGCTTAATTAGTACTTCGTAATCTTCTGGCATTTCTCTTCTCTCTCGTTCGGTAAATTAATTTTGAAATGTTTGGCTAAATACCTATGTTATTCTTCACGAATTTAGGTATGTGAGTTTCTATAGAGGCATAGTAGATAGTGGGGATTACAAGGTATGAACTTTATATAAAAAAGTAGCCATAAAGAGCTTTAATAGAGCATCATTCAAATCAAATGTCCTAAAAAGGAGGCGCGAGTTAATACTTGTTTATCTTATGAAATTTTATTTTGATACCATTAAGATCGACCGCACAGCAGAGGGATGTAAATGGAAAATGTTAAATCAATTGATGATCTCGAAGTGAAAGGAAAAAGAGTTTTAGTTAGAGTTGACTTTAACTCTCCTATTGATCCAGCTACTGGGAAAATTCAGGATGATACACGAATCAGACGTCACGCAAGAACTATTCAGAATTTAGCCGAACGTGGTGCAAAAGTAATTGTAATGGCGCATCAAGGTAGACCTGGAGACACAGACTTTACAAGCCTTGAACAGCACGCCGAAGTGCTTGGTAAAGTGCTAGAACGCCCTGTTAAATTTGTAAATAGTATATTTGACAAAGCTGCGAGAGATGAAATTAGCAAATTAAATGACGGGGATATTCTTGTCCTTGAGAACACTCGTTTTTATTCAGAAGAGGTTATTGAACGCCCTGTTGAGGAACAAGCAAAGACTGAAATGGTACAACAATTAGCACCATTACTTGATGCCTACGTTAATGATGCTTTCTCAGCTGCACATAGGTCACAACCCTCGCTAGTAGGTTTCATTGCAGTCTTACCTTCGGCGGTCGGATATGTTATGAAAGCTGAACTTGATGCGTTGATGAAAGCTGCGGGTAGTTCCGCACAAAAGCCTTGTGTTTACGTGCTAGGTGGAGCAAAACCAAAAGATACGCTAAAAGTGATAGAGTATGTTTTAGAGCAAAATATTGCAAGTACTATTCTGGCTTCTGGTGTAATGGGCAATCTATTCCTATTAGCGAAAGGTTTTGATATCGGAGATGCCTATCTGAACTTCCTCTCTGAGAAAGGATATCTAAAGGTCATGGAAAAAGCAAAAGAAGTGCTAAACAGGTTCGAAGACAGAATTGAGTTGCCAGAGGATCTTGCTATAGAAGAAAATGGACAGCGTGTAGAAGTTTCTCTGGATGAGTTGCCATTATCCGCGGTTCCATGCGATATCGGCAAAAGAACTATTGATAAATTCTCAAAAGTCATAAACAACGCTAAAACAATTGTTTGTAACGGCAGTCCAGGACAATATGAAAAGGAAACTTTTGCCGTAGGAACTAAAGAAGTATTTTCTTCCATCGCTGAAAGCACAGATAAAGGAGCGTTTTCGGTAGCTGGAGGCGGTCATACAATTGCTGGCTTGAATAAATATGGCTTACTCAATAAGATTTCTTTTGTTTCAACATCAGGAAAGGCAATGTTACTACTTTTAATGGGTGAACACAAAAAATTGGTTGTTATTGAAGCGTTTAAAGCATATAGTCAGTCCTGACAGCATTTTATTTTTTAATAAGAAAGATAAAAAATACAACGTGAGTAATTTCATAGCTTTTTAGCAGCTAATTCAGCAGCTAAGCATATAGTTTCCAAGGTATCCGCAATTGGGGGTGCATAGCACGTATCTACTTTGGCAAGCTCATTTACTGTCATATGACTCTGGATAGCAGTAGCAACCATATTAACCCTATGTCCAACGTCCTCACGTGCTACTATTTGCGCTCCTATTACCCTGCCATCATCTTTTCTTGCCAGAACCTTTACTTTTACTTTAGAGCCTCCAGGGAAATAGTGCGGTTTTGTATGACCTGTCATCTTTCCAATGACTACGTCAATGTTAGCTCTATCAGCGGCCCACTTTGTTAAACCAGTTGCCCCGATTTCTAAGCCGTGTATCTTTGTCACAGAAGACATGAGTACACCAGGAAAGATATCTCGTTTTCCCGCAGCGTTTCGTCCCGCCACAAGCCCTTGACGAGTGGCTGTTGTTCCTAATTGAGAAAGTACATATTCACCTGTGATCAAGTGTTTACATTCCACACAATCGCCAACCGCGTATATGTCGGGAATGCTTGTTTCCATGTGTTCATTGACTTGTATGCCTTTTCCAATGTTTATACCCGCATTTCTTGCCAACTCAACATCTGCACGGACTCCAGTAGCATTGATTACGAAATCTGTATGAAATGTATCACCATCTACACATACTCCTATAACTTCATCCTCCTCAGTGCCCAATATTTCATCACAACCAGCGCCAGTAATGATATCAATTCCCAGTTCTGTCAGTTCTTTTGTTACATCCTTGGCCATGTCTTTGTCTAGCACTAGTGGTAAAATATAAGGTAGCATTTCAACGATAATGACTTCAAGTCCTCTTTCTCGCAAGGCAACCGCGATTTCAAGACCAATCAGTCCTGCCCCAATGATAACAACTCTTTTTGAGTTCTCAGCCCTTTTTTCGATTAGTAAACCATCTTCAATTGTCCTTAAAGGCAAAACTCCCTTTATATCAATTCCAGGGATAGGAGGACAAAATATTTTTGCACCGGTAGCTAAAATTAGCGAGTCATATTCAATCGTTGATTCAGTTCCATTCTTATCCATTGCTACAAGAAATTTGCCTTTAGTCTCTATTTCAGTTACTGTTGTTTCAAGCCTGAGGTCTATCTTTGACATTTTAAAGAAATTATGACCATAAACAGTTAATTCTTCATAATTTGGAATTTCTTTTCCAATAACAAAGGGTAAGCCGCACCTGCTATAGCCAATTCTCTTATGTTTATCAATTAGCGTTATTTCAGCCTTTCGATCCGTTTTTCTGGCAAAGGATGCAGCACTACTTCCAGCCGCTCCGCCACCAACTATAACTATTTTTCGTGTCATTAATCTTCCTCTAGTGATTATTTACAGAACGCTATCTTACTTCCTCAAAGCCCATCATTTAACTAAACCTGCGGGAAGACCTCTATCTTCAGATAGGGCAATCAATTCCTACTAACAGCTATACAGTTCTCTTAAATGCATTTGCATCATATCAAATGAAAAATAAATGAAAAATAAATGAAAAATAAAAAGACAAATGAAACCTAAAGGATTATTCTTCTTTCGTTACCTCTTCATAGAACTCTACAGCATCCTCAAAACTCATAAGATTAGCTAGTTCTGCGTCAAGGTCTGAAGGGTCCACTATGATCATCCAGCCTTCATCATAAGGAGAGTCGTTTACCAATTCTGGACTGTCTTCCAACTCTTCATTGACTGCAGCGATAGTTCCACTGATTGGTGAAATCAAGTCGCTAACAGTTTTTACGCTCTCGACTTCGCCGAAACTATCACCTTGGCTTACTTCGTCGCCCTTATCCAATAGATCTACTACGACAACTTCTTTGAGTTGTTTTTGGGCGTGGTCAGAGAGACCCACTTTGCATTTGCCACTCTCCACTTTTAACCACACGTGATCCTTTGTATAGTAGAGTCCTTCAGGTACCTCTAAATCATTAACAGTTACCATAGGATAACACCTCTAATCTTTATTGTTACATTATGGGGAGGGTATGGAAAGTACCGTTCCTTTCATAATAGACATCCATTCCCTAAGGAAATGGTGCCTATCCACTCACCAGCAGGCGAGTAGAGTCACCGCTAGGACGGTTGAGCGGGATACCTGCCGCCATATAGGGGACAGGTCTTGTACGAAACGGTAACTTTCTGTCAACGTTCCCGTAGAATCGACCGCGTACGGGAGTGTTGCATTGAAGCCTTTGGCGTCTTCCCAGGGCGAATTCAATAACCGCTGGGGTTCTCAATACACTCGATTCCCATCTCGTATATGACCCTTCTGCTTTATAAACCCAGCCAGCATGGGCATGGGGATTTATGACCAGAGTTGGTCATAAAGGTGTATATACTCAATAACAGATAACAACCCCTTTAAAATTTTAACCCAAAAATCTTTAAAATAAAAAATACCAGAATCTAACTCTTTAAAACTTCCAAAATCTTTCGCCAGTCAACGTGTTTCTCGATCAATTCTTTCATAAGCTTGATCGTACTGAGTTTTGGTCGTGTTTTACCTACGATACCTTCAAGTTTTCTAACGGTACTGAATGTGTCATATGGCACCAAAATGACAGGGACACCTCTCTCATCTGCTTTAACTAACACATGAGTGCTGGGATGCAAGTTACCTGTGAGGATAAGCACGGATGTATCAGTTGTAAGCGCTGCTAAAGCAGTGTCTGGTCTGTCTCCGCCGAGTATCACGGCCTTACGAACAGATCTTCTAAACCAACGTAAGGAGGCTTCGGGACTCATAGCTCCCACAAGAAAGTCTTCGACAATTAAATCATCCATTTTATCCTTACCAACAAGGATTTCCCCTCCCCCCAATGCATTGAAGATATCTGAGACTGATGGAGCGATGATACGGGTTTCTGCGGGAATTATTCCAAAGACTGGGACATTGAGTTGTTCCAATAATGGGCTTGTGACCCCTTTAATGCGCTCCAGTACGTAAGTCTCGATATAATTAAAAATAATTCCTGAACATATATTAGAGCCAGTTCTTTGCTCTAGAAAGAATTTTTCTCTTAAGATAGTATCAGTTATTCGATCATCCTTTCCAGTAACGATAAGAATCATTTTTGAGTCAAATTTTTTCGCGAGCATAGCAGCATCAAGGTCAAGACTGATATAATCATGTAAGCAGCATGAACTCTCTATAAGTAGAATATCGGCATCCGCAGAGAGTTTTTCATACGCTGTTTGAATTTTTTGATGAAATTCTTCTTTTCTGCTCATTTCCTCAAGGTAGCGAGTTGGTCTCAATAATATTGGGCTAATAAGTTCGAGGGGATAATCCAACTCAAGAACAGTTTTAGCGAGGTGGGCGTCTTCATCGTGTACATCTTCATGAATGCCGGGTTTACCAATAGGTTTGAAATATCCAACGGTGTATCCTTGATCTTTGAGTAAAAGTGCTAATGCCATACTTACGGATGTTTTTCCAGAATATCCAGTTGGAGAGGTGATAAACAACTTCATTTTATGCATCCTCCTGTGGGGAGCGGTACTAATTATCCCGCTAATGGAGTATCATTTGAATTTTTAATAATTTCTTTTCTTGAATCTATTGTTGATTGATAGAATTTCAAATTCTAGTATTGCGTTATGCTTATTTTAACATCAAGCGCAGACGCGCCTTCGCCTTCGTTATAAGCAAATAAAGGATTAATATCCATTTCCACTATCTCTGGAAATTCAGTTACAAGTTGAGAAACCCTCAAAATCATGTCTACGACACTATCTATGTCAGCGGGAGGTTCGCCCCGTACACCTCTTAATAAGGTACCTGCTGCTTTGGTTTCTGCAATCATTTCTTTAGCATCTTTACGTGACATTGGCGCTAGTCTGAAGGTGACGTCTTTTAAGACTTCAACAAAAATACCACCAAGGCCAAACATAACAAGGGGGCCAAAAGTCAAATCCCTTGACATTCCAATGATCAATTCACGCCCTTTGGGGTTCATTTTTTGCACTTGCACGCCATAAATTTTTGCTTGTGGCATATAACGAACGGCATTTTCAATAATTTGATTAAAAGTGTCGATTATCTCCTTTTCATCACTACTTTGTAATCCCAGACGTACTGCGCCAATATCCGTCTTGTGAATGATTTGAGGCGAAGCAATTTTCAATGCCACAGGACCACCATTCCCAATTTGTTGTGCTAAATCTACGGCCTCGAAGGCTGATCTTGCTAACCGAGTTGCTGGAGTTATTATTCCGTAAGCATTGGCTACAGCAATGGCCTCATGTCCTAATAAATTCTTTCGGTTATCCTGTCTTACTTTGCTGAATATCTCATGTACTTCTGAGGGGCTTACGTCTGGAAATGGTTCAGGTAATGTACGTTCTTTTTCTTTCAGATACGCTGAATATTTTGCCAATTGCGACATTACGGCAACAGCACGTTCAGGAAAAGGAAAATTCGCAATACCAGACATTCTAAGTTTATTGTCCCCTTTTTGAGCGTCAACGCCGCCAATAAAACTCGTCATGATTGGTTTATTGGACCGTAGAGCAATATTTGCAATAACTTCAGCAGTAGCCTCAATTTCTGTCATAGCTTGAACTGTTAGAAGGACAATGATACAATCGATATTGTCGTCCTGCGCAGCAATTTCCAAGGTAAATTTGAATCTATCAGCCTTTGCGTCTCCGAGGACATCTATTGGATTGTGTTTACCGGCTTCAGTTGGGAGTCCTTCTCTTAATTTTTCAATCGTTTCATGGGAAAATGCAGCAAGTTTGAGACCATATTTATCGGCGGCATCCGTTGCAATAATACCGGGGCCCCCTGCATTTGTAATTATCGCCACCCTGTTGCCTTTAGGTAGTGAAGTCTTTGAAAAGGCCTCAGCTAGATCGAAAAGTTCTTCCATTTGTGCAGCACGAATAATTCCTAATTGCTTAAAGGCTGTATCATATGCTTTGTCCATCCCTGCTAAAGTCCCTGTATGCGAAGATACCGCTCTCGCGCCCGCTGCTGAAACTCCTGATTTAATGATAATAACAGGCTTTTTTCGCGTCGCACGACCAACGTGAGTAAGAAATTTCTTCCCATCTTTCACACCTTCAATGTAGGTGAGTATAACATTTGTATTGGGATCTTCTGATAGCGCTGCTATAAATTCTGTCTCACTTAGCCCCGCTTTATTCCCAAGACTAATGAATCTACTAAAACCAATGTTTTCTTCTAAGCTCCAATCGAGAATGCCTGTACATAATGCACCACTTTGAGAAATGAAGCCAACCGATCCATGGAGAGGCATTTTCGATGCAAATGAGGCGTTAATTGGCGTGAAAGTGCTGATCATTCCGAGACAATTCGGACCAAGCAAATCAATATTATACTGTTTACATAGTCTAATCAATTCACGCTCTAAGCG
>JAECRW010000203.1 GCA_016294985.1 Candidatus Sifarchaeum marinoarchaea
AATCTGGAAGAACCCCTTCGTGCCCGGGCAGATCGGTGCTAGTCCAATAAGAAACTGGACTGCACTTCATGTTTGGCTCTACCTACTTATGAAAAACGCTATCGTTAATCCTCTCTATTTTTCAGGGTTTGAGCGAATTGGATGCATCTATTGTCCAGCTATGAAACTTTCTGAGTTACATGCAATTAAAGAAACGCATTCACATCTTTACAGATTTTGGATGGAATTTCTAACGAACTGGGCGAAATCAAATGGTTACACAGAAGAATGGGCAACATACGGATTTTGGAGATGGAAAAAACTCGCAAAAGGCCAGATACAAGTAGCAAAGCAACTAGGCTTACAAATTAGTGAACTTGAATCTCATATAGACTTACAACCTACCAGCTATTTGATAAAAGGAAAAAATCAGTCGCAAGATGGTTCTTATATACTAGAAGGACGGTTTCCACACCCAATAGATATTCAACGGATAGGAAACCTGCTGCATATTTTAGGTAAGAGTTGGACGAATGAATCGTTTGACCAAGTTAATATGCAAATAGATGAGGCTTCTATCACCATATTCGCTGATGGAACCTTTGAAGTGAGTACATCACATTTAAAAACTGGAAAAAGGTTGATAAAAAATCTTGCAAAAGTAGTACTTAGAGCTCAAAAATGTGTTAGATGTAGCTTTTGTGAGATATTCTGTCCTCAAGGGGCGACAACTCTTGAAGCACAATATAACTACCCGATAATCGATGAGAAAAAGTGTATAAATTGTACTCAATGTCTAAATACCTGCCCATCCCTTTTACTTTTCTCAGAAAAACCATTAATCAAAAAAGATCGTATTGAGAAGGTTTCATCTCCTTTATGAAAAGAATTATAACATAATCCAATATATTCTAGTTTTAATATGGTTCATTTATGTTTTAGATTCTTATAGTGAGCGCGACAAGAATGTCTGGCGAACTTGTCCCTGAAAGTGTGAAAAAGACCCTTCTTAAGCAAAAATATCATATCGTGGGACGTCATAGCGCAGTAAAAACTTGTCGTTGGTTACGCAAAAGTTTAGTAGGAAGCACTGTCTGTTATAAGTCCAAATTCTACGGGATTCAAACGCATCGCTGTTTGCAAATGACATGTGCCTTGAATTTTTGCACACAAGAATGTCTATACTGTTGGCGCTATTATGATAGTTCAACAGATAGAACAACCATGACAGATATAGAGGTCGACGATCCTCAAGAAATCATTCAAGGTGCACTTATTGAGCAAAAACGTCTTTTAAGCGGTTATAATCCAAAAGCGCATCAAAAAGTCGATCCTAAGAAGTACAACGAAGCTCTGTCTCCAAAACATGTTGCTATCAGTCTTTCTGGAGAACCCACTCTATATCCCCGACTCGGCGAGTTAATTGATGAATTCCACCGTTTAGATTTCACTACCTTTTTGGTGACAAATGGTACGGTTCCAGAGCGACTATTGGAGATAACAGAACCCACTCAATTATACATAAGCCTCTCCGCGCCTACTGAAGAGATTTACCGACGACTTTGCAAACCTCAAATTCCTGATGGATGGCAAAAACTGAATGAAACATTAGAATTGCTTCATAGTTTTAATTGCCCGACTGTGCTTCGATTAACATTGACAAAACAACATAACTTAGAGCATGTAGAGGATTATGCGAAGTTAATTACAAAAACTGAAAGTGTGTACATTGAACCCAAAGCGTTTATGTGGGTTGGACACTCTCGCGATAGATTGGCCTTAACTCACATGCCCCTTCACGAAGAAATCCGTGAATTTGCAGAAAAACTGAGTCAATTGACTGGATATCGAATATTAGACGAAGTTCCGGCGAGTAGGGTTGTCTTGTTGAGTAAATTAGATACACCCATGAAACTTACATGTAGTTGAGCAAGAAAGCACCAATGTTTTAGCGTGGTGATGAATTGCGTTGGGTTTATATGTTTTGTTGGCAAGAGAGTCTATGAGTACCTATGGTGCGTAGGGAATTCACGCCTGTGGACATCGAGACCTCCGTAACCCACAAGGGGATCGAGTCTGGTGGTTGAAGCAGGAAGCCTCATTGCTTGAGCGTGAGGTAGCTCACATGTAGTTGAATAAGATCTCCTTTCTCCTGATCTTTTCAGGAGAAGAAATAATTGCGTTGGGTATAAATACTTCCTTTCATCCTATTCTTCGAAATATGTCTACCTGCAGGCATAGATCAGAATCTGTTAGTTGATGAACTTTTTGAGAATGTTAGAAGTTGAAAAACGCAGATTTTTACCACAATTGATTTAAAAAGCGATTTAGTTTTTTTGTTATAGATTTTTGTAAGGAGGAAAACCATTGGAAGAAGAAGGAATAACTGGAAAGCCGTTGGTGATAGATAACGGGACTGGCCTTTCCAAGAACGGCTATGCTGGAGAGGATCAGCCCAGAAGTGTGTTTCCAACGTTAATTGGCCATCCAAAGTATAAGTCTATTATGACTGATGTCGAACATTATGTAAGAGAGTACTATATCGGCGAGGAAGCCTTGAACTTACGAGGGGTATTGAAACTCATCTACCCGGTAGAACATGGTGTCATTAACGATTGGGACGCCATGGAGAAAATCTGGCATTATACTTTCTATAATGACCTGCGAGTTAACCCGAATGAACATCCAGTACTACTCACCGA
>JAECRW010000046.1 GCA_016294985.1 Candidatus Sifarchaeum marinoarchaea
CAATTGACTGAACATCCTCTTCCTATACATAACCATCCCTGTCTCTTTAATTTTTGCCGGAGATCGTCATTTTCGTGTGTTAATTGCACGTATTTGTGCCAATGTCTGAGTAAGGAGACCTTGTGAAAATTAAAAGAGTCAAACTCATCTTGAGAAGGAAGATATGTTTTCTTGCTCTTTTTTATGCTACTATTTTCTCGATAAAACAAATTTGGGATATTAGATAGATTACCAGAAGAGAGACCGTTCAAAAGATCTAGCATTGGAATTTCTGCATCGCCTTTAACAATCGCATCAACGTAATCAAATTTTTGCAGTATTTCTTCAGCAAAACAAGAAGCAGTGAACCCACCCAGTACAATGAAGACATTTTCGTAAGTATTTTTTGCTATTTCAGCGGTTCGTAATGCATCATAACTATGAGGATACCAATGCAGATCGATTCCAAGAACTGTAGGTGTATATTCTTTGAATAGATCTTCTATCGTGAAGGAAGGATTGAGCATTTCTTCCAATCCGGTATGAACGATTTCTGTTGAAAATCCATTCCGGTCAATGTAATCAGCAATGGCAATACTCCCCATAGGGAGTATCACGTTAGTCAGTACATTAGTCGGGGAGCGTGTTTTAATACGCGTGGTGGGGTGAACAATTAAACAATCAAGTTCCTTCATGTTACGTCCTTCTTCAGAATTTGCAAGGAATGGTTTACTTTAAAGCCAATTTGATTAAGAAGTGAGGTTAGAAACTTATTTTGTTCGTCAATATATCCAATTTGACATTTCGTTATGCCTTTTTCTCTCATTATAAGTGTGGTCTTATGAAGAAGTTCCTTAAAGAGACCTTCATCTTCGATTTTAGCTCCAAACCTAAAGATTTTTCCTGTTGTGAAAGGATATGTTTGTAATAGATCCGGATAAAGGAAAGGCGTTGGTAACGCATGTACTGGCAATTCAAAGAGATTAGGTATCCATTGAAAGAATCCTATTAATTGTTCATCATGGAAACTTGTAATGCCCAGATCTACAATATCAATTGCGTATTGATTTGAAATAAAAGCCAGTGAATTTGTAATCGAATAATTTTCCATAATCATCTCGGATGTGGGATCTCTGAGTAATATTGTTAAGTTTTTGCCTGGGAAATCTTCTATAATTGAATATGGCTGTTTTTCATTTGATTTAATCCGCAGGTTACTTAGCAAAGTTTCGATCTCGCATTCATAACAAAGTAAACTGCTATAGTCCTTAAACCCAGCCTCTCTTAACTGATCAAAATCCTGTGAGAGAAGGGTATTGCTGGATAACTCTGTGACATCATAAGAAAAATGTGTGAGCGATGTTGGATAGGAGGGGGGAGATTTCGAAGGCAACATCATCTGAAGTTCTAAATAAAGTGTTACTTCACCCACTTCACTAAAATAAGTAGTGAGCTCATCAAACAAAGTATGAATGATCGAAAGGTCGCCTTTTTCAAGCCAAACTGGATGAGTAAGATATAAGGCTAAACGATCGTCTTCATCAATAAAGGGAAAAGTAAATGAGAATAATAGATCGGTTATAGTATTCCTTTCTTTGTGATAGAGGGTGCACGGCAAAAGGGCAGGAAAATTTTCATTCATATATGTGAGATAATCAAAAGGAGTACCCATAGGAAAGGATTTATAATTAGGGGCAGTGAAGAGAAACGGGACTTTTCTAAACAAAGAGAGGGGCAATCTTATATCTAGCTGAATTTTCAAGTCTTGTCATCTGCTTTATGCTTTGACAAATCTTTGGGATGTTTCCTTTAAAAAATAGATTGGAAAAAAGCGTGATAAAGAAAACGTAGGAATTGATTTTTTTACATTTTTTCAAACATGTCCTTGTCAGCACCACATACTGGGCAAACCCAATCCGCTGGGAGTTCCTCAAATGGTGTTCCAGGTGCAGCCCAAGGCTCATCACCTACATCTGGGTCATAAATATACCCACAAACGCTACATTGATACTTATCTGCCAATTAGTTTTCCTCCTTATTCGTAGTAGATGCGTATGTCAATTTAATATGAATGAGATACTTTATGGATAGATCTTATTTTTCATAGTTTTGGTTTCGACATGCTTTTTGACCTTTCTCGTCCTCCTGCCTGTCATTCATCTCCGTCTTCGAAGGCGTCAGACCTCTCGGGTTCAGTCTCATGCACAAGAGCGTGTTCTCCGCGTGATGCGAGGAACATACCGCCTTGTAGTGGGTATATTTGCCGGTGGTGACATAGTCAATGATGCTTCAGTAGTTGTAGAAGCTTTGGCAAGTGGAAAAAAAGCGGTACAAGGAATTCATGCATATCTTCAACGAAGATAAATCATACTATCTTCTCTCTATGTTTTTATTATAGGTTCAGGTAACTTAAGCTGCTCATGTATCTTTTCTTCGAAAACCTTTTTAGCTAATTGTTTTAGCCCTAATTCAATGGCTCCAAGGTTGTTATTAGTTGCCACGATGAGATTAGCTCGAGTAACTATTCCATCTGCATCTGACCAGTAGTTGTGCACCAAAGTTCCCCGCGGCGCTTCAATAATGCCTACGCCTTCACCTTCCTTTGGTGATACATCGGCTAGCTTGACATCTGTGCTTACAATATCTGGACCGCTCAATAGAATCTTAGTTTTCTCTACAGATTCAATAATTTCGATGAGCCTAGCCCAATGGTATGCAAACGTTGCATGAGAAGGACGTCCCAACACTTCCCGGAGTTTTTCCAACTCTTCTTGTGCTCTAGGTGTTTCCATTTTATCTACGACATTTATTCTGGCCAGGGTATTGGCACGCCAAATTCCTGAAGGATAGCCAACTGGCTTGTAGAATACGTGTGTTGTGTAACTGTGATCAGTCACGTATTCGCCCATATAGTCTTTATAGTTCTTCGGTTGAAAGTCTTCAACAATTTTGCCGTGAGGATCCATAACGCGTACAGTTCCATCGAAATATGTGTGAACTCCGTTGTTTGCAAGGCCGATGTAATAAGTAGGTAGTATGCCCACTTTAGTGACCACATCCATGTAATCATTTGTCACCTTTTTCCCGAGTTCAAGAGTAAATTCAGCCAATTCCATAGCGCGATCCGTTTTCTTTAACCATTCGTCTCGTTCTTCTTCTGTAATCGATTTTGATTGTCCTCCTGGAATCGCTGTTACTGGATGAACTGATCTTCCACCAATCAATCCACAGAGATCTTGTCCATATCGCATCAATTCAATAGCTTTCTTTGCTGCATCTGGGAGATTTTTTACGATACCTATTAAGTTACGTACTGCCGGATCTGCAAAAGGACCGAAGATGAAATCAGGTGCTGCTAAAGCATAAAAATGGATCGCATGACTGGAAATCATTTTTGCATGAAGTAGAAGTTCTCGAAGTTTTAACGCAGCTGGTGGAGGGGTTATATCCCATGCGTCTTCTACTGCCTTTATAGAAGCTAAATGATGCGCTTCAGGGCAAATACCACAGATACGTGTCACTATCCTAGGAACATGCTCCATTAGGCGACCCTCCAGAAACTTTTCGAAGAATCGTGTGAGCGTCACCCGTGCTCTAGCATCTTTCACTTTTCCATCATCGGTTAACTCAATTGTCACACTTAGGTGTCCTTCTAATCGTGTAACTGGCTCAATCTTAATTGTTGTCATATAACGTATCCCTCCATAACTTATTGCTCTGCAACTCTTCTCGGCATTAATGTTTTAGCTAGAACGTATCCGTTCACAATGTCGCCTTTTAAAAAAGCACGTTTCTTTAAGAAATTAATTGCGACCCTTATATCAAAAGTATTGACAGATCGGTTCAGTTTTTGCGAAATACGTTTCCATAGATCCCTTTCTGTTAGTCTTTTTTCCTTAGAGAGAAGTTGAAAAATCAAGTCAATAAAATTAATCAATTTTTCAAATTTTGTTATTTTTGATAAAACCCCTTTGCCCATATCTGTAGGTTTGTAAAATTTGAAGAAACTCCGTTGTGGAAGAGGGTTCGGGCCTATGGACTCTACGATGCTCATTCGTTTTAATTCTGATAAACGTGTTTGAACTCCTTTTAATGCTAATCCTGTGGCGGTTGAGATCTCCTGAGCACTGCAACTTTCTTTAGTTATGAGGATATTAAGAATTTTCGAATAGTAAAGGGGGACATCTTTAAATTCATTAATTCCTATATTAGGACATATTCTATATTTTTTGGCTTCTGATTCGACGATTCCTCTTTTCTTGAGGCATTTTAGAAGTTGATGGCATTGCGTTCTTGAAATTTTTAATGTTGTATACAACTGTTCCATCGTTTTTGGTTTTCTTAACAATTTAATAAGACGAACTTTGTTAGACATTTTTAGGTTAGTAAGATCACCTAATGTCTCGACAAATAAGACGCCGTGAGGTGTGAGAAAATAATGTCCATTATTATTACCAATGTAACCTATTTTTTGAAGTTTTGAGAGATATCTTGACAAAAATTTAGATTTATACCGATGGGGGTAATCAACATATTCCATTAATGAGCAGATATCTAATTCTCCTTTTTCGAAAAGTGTCCAAACGATTTTCGAATTCTTTTGTGTTTCAAGGACTCTAAATATCTCTTCTAGGTTTGCATTCAAGAGATCACCCTTATTGGCATTGAGACCTTAGGATAAATAATAACAGGAGTAGTTGAGTTGCGGAATATTACGACCCTGCGATAAATTTGTCTTCTATCGTATAGACGGCATATAAGTAGGAATGTAGCGCAACAACTGATTTACTGCCCTTTGGGGGCAGGCATTAGCGCACAGTCCACAGCCAATACATCTTATCCAATTGACATACGCTTTCTTTCCAATTACCCTTATAGCGCCAGTAGGGCAATATTTTTCACAGAGCTTACATCCAACACAACGATTTATATCCACATAGGCTATAGGAAGCAGTTTTGTGGCCCTCTATGAAAACAACGCATCACGCGTTTGTCAATTTATGCCGACTGTTCTTATACCGTGTAAGGGACGGGTAGATTATGCGGTATGCTCATTTTTTTCCTTATTCTTTTTTTGGTTTTCTAACTAATCGTGGCAGAAGAGTTGGGTCAGGCACTTCTCTAGGCTCCCACCCCTTTTCCTTTAAGTGTTCAAGCACCTTATCCTTTAGTGTAATTGGAATATCTGCTTCTGTTCTTACGAATTTATAGACATCGTCTGGAAAAACGCCAAGGTACTTTTGCGAGAGATCAATGTAATGAGTCAGTTTGATAGCGCGTCCCTTGGTGGTATCGTTTGGTCGCAAACATAACTTCGCAGTTGCCACTATACACTCCTCAATGGATTCTGCGGCGTAGATAAGATGTTCAGGACATGGACCCACATAGACTTTCTCCCCAGTTCTTGCATTGTAGACTTCCCAGTCCTCGTCTTTATCTGACCGGCCCATATAGAATCGTCTATACTTGCCACCATGAGGACCTAAAATGACAGGAATGCCAAGTCTATTTGCGCCGGTTCCAATGGATGCTGCCTTTTGTGACATTGCTCCCCATGCAATTCCGACCGCGCCGACTCTGTTCAGGGTATAATCAGCTATCTCCTCGTAGTTTCCCCGCAACGGTCTTCTGGCGAAAATACTAGCAATTTTTATTACTGCACCATCAATATGCGAATTTGAAACACATGAACCTACGTTTACTAAACCACCAGCATCAAAGTACCCTGGATATTTTTCATAAAGCGTCAAGCCTTCTTCGTCCTTGTATTTTCCGATATCCATGGCTCCACAGCCACTTGCAACTACAATATATCGCCTCTTAAGGAATTCCTCAGCGAGAGTTCCTATTTCACTTGCTCCGTTAGGATAATTCGGACAACCAACGATTGCGACAACTCCTGGAATTTCTCCCAGCACGATTGGAGCACCAACATCGCGGATTTCTATATCAGTTATTGGACCTCGACCAGCGCGCACTTTATACTTTTCTTCTTTGATATATTTTTCAGCTGCTTTCTCAATTACGCTTAAAATATCAATTCCGTCACGACAGATACCTTCGCATCTGCCACACCCTATACAAAGGTCATGAAGTTCGGCAAGTGGTTGTAAGTTGCCTTGCTTTGCAGCCGCCATTGCATCAGGAATGTCAAGATCAAGCGGGCATGCCCTCTTACAAAGCTCACAATTGACGCATTTGTTAACCATATCCACAAATTCCTCATCACTTGGTATTACATTGAACTTCTGCCTCTTTGGCGCTACCTCCATAGCTAATTTAACCGCTACTTCTGCAGCCACTTCTGGTTCTAGTATAAGCGCACCTGGCTCCTTATAGGATGCAAGGGCACTCACTATTTGATCAACCGGGTCATGTGTGCAATCTTTTAGTCCTAACGTCATTTTATTCAGTGTTGCTATAACAGGAGTTTTTACTTCGTTTGCCACATCAAGTATATCTGTCCGTACGCATTGTTCATCAACCATAATAACATCAGGCAGTCCAGAACGTATAACCTTTAGCTGTTCATACATGGCGCCTACGACCTTAGCCTTCTCTGAATAACGACTGATATCAAGCGCTGTACAACAGATTCCGCAGAGTTCTACATCATCGTAGAGATTATGTGCTTGTAAGTAATCAACAATTTCTGCTCCTGCTGCCACATTATGGCCAACTACTAATATCACTGGCTTTGATCTGTCTATGGTACCTGCTCCAAGTTCAATAAGTGGGGCATCCGGTTCACCTTTCGGTAAATCGTAGCCAACAATTTGAACAAGATCTGCAATTTCCATGCCTAAAGAATCGCACATCGAAACGTGCAGTGCCTTTGATTCGTAATCGATGTTATCACCCTCTTGCCCCACGTGAGCAGCACTTACACAATGTGTAATTTGTTCTTCGATATAATTCTGTGCTTCTACTAAGTCTCCTAATGTTTTAGGACGTTTACCGACAATCAGCCGAGTCAATGGTGCTTCTACTTCTATGGCATCCCCGAGCGAGATTGGGTAATCGCTCCCATATTTTTCAATTAAATGGTCTAATAAGTGCCGACCATGTGCTGAATGTGCTGATGCTCCCATACAACATGCAAGGAGAACTATTCGACTTGCTTGAGCATTTATATTCAACCCGCATGCTCCTTTCTTACCTGCTGATAAATCACAAGGTCCATAGGTGCATAGTGCTGGACAAATATCCAAAAATGGCATGTAATACGGCTTGTAACGATTTAACATCAACCGATCCCATGCTCTTAGATCTGTTATTTCTGGCTTCGGTGTAGGTCCCATTGGCTCTGTCCATTCTTCTTCTTCAAGAAGTTTACCAATAGCTAATTCGAACCCGTCTATTTCAAACGTTGGAGTTTTTAATTTCTTTAATTTCACTCTGGCAGGTATTTCAGTCATTCATTTTCCTCCTTCGTCCCTTTGTGCAGACTATGGTAACGTTTATTCCTTTAACTTAGTCAACCTCTTTCTGATTTCTTTTAATTGGCTTTCAAGTGATTTTGCTTGATTTTTTAGTAGTCTTCGTTCGTCTGCCTTTGAAACAAATGGAGCCACACCATATGTACATATGTATGGGAGCAAACTGTATGCAGGCCTCTATGGAAACCGAGATAATAGTAATACGGATAGCCAATACTGCCATATTGCGCTATGTAGGGAATAGAAACCATCCTAAAGATCCAAGAACGAAAGGCAGTTATTACCTTCTCCAACTTACAAAGCGAAAGATTTTTTAAGTAGATCTATCCAAATTGGAAGTTATTAATTGAATAAACTTAAGGCATTAATGCATATTTAAGATTTTGCTTACAATCTGTAACATGGGAGTTTCAGTGCTTATGTATAAATTAGACGAGTTAGACCAACAAATTATAAGCTGGCTTGGAAGGGATGCTCGCATAAGTTTGTCAGAAATAGGCAGAAAGCTTAATTTATCTCATGTAGCGATTAGAAACAGAATCAACAATCTTTGTGAAAAGAATATCATAAAAACCGCGGTACTTGTAAATACCTTGGAACTCAACATAGAAGTAGTGCATCTCCTGATCCAAACTGACGGTGCAGCAAGCACTCGGGAACTTATAAAGCGATTTGAGGATTGTCCGCGGATTATTCAAATGAGTACAGTCTTAGGACAATTTGACCTTATTGCAACGGTGTTCGCAGAAGATAAACATCAACTTGAAACGTTACTCCGTACATGCATTCTTCGTATACCTCACGGTATTCGAAATGTCAATGTTCTTTGCATTGGTCGGATGGTCAGCCCTCCCTATTTTCCTGTAAACTTCAAATTGAAACACGACAATTTGACGCCCTGTGGTCTTAAATGTGAAGAATGTGAAGAATATAAATTAGAACATTGTTTAGGATGCCCGGCTACATCAACCTATAAGGGAGACCTTAATTTCTGTTTTAAACCTGAAGATTAATTATAGTTCTGACAAATATAAGCCATTAGAAGGACCAACGGTGTGTCAGAGTTATGACGGAAAA
Source organism: Candidatus Sifarchaeum marinoarchaea (assembly GCA_016294985.1). Lineage (GTDB taxonomy): Archaea > Asgardarchaeota > Sifarchaeia > Borrarchaeales > Borrarchaeaceae > Borrarchaeum > Borrarchaeum marinoarchaea. Next base: position 8,496 of record JAECRW010000046.1, read on the forward strand.
AGTTATATTTGGGCCTGTGCCATCGAGAAGATTAGGCAGATCTTTGGGAGTCAACAATATTCCGCACAAACACTGTACGTATTCTTGTGTCTATTGTCAGGTTGGTAGGACTTTATATTTTGAAATTGAACATGAAGAGTACTATACTCCTGAGGAGCTTATAAGAACTGTAATATCTCACGTTAAAAAGATTGAACCAAAAATAGACTATGTCACCTTTGTTCCCGATGGTGAACCAACATTAGACATAAATCTAGGAAAAGAAATTACTGGGATAAAAAACGAAACTTCCACAAAGGTGGCAGTGATTACAAACGGGTCTCTAATTTATCAAGATGATGGCAAGGATGGCCTGTATAATACGGACACCGTGTCAATAAAGGTTGACGCAATAACTCCAGAAATCTGGAAACGTATTAATAGACCACATCCAAAGCTAAAACTCGACGAAATATTAGACGGGATAGTGAACTTTTCTAAAAGATACAATGGACGACTTATAACAGAATCAATGTTATGTAAGGGAGTCAATGATAAGGAAGACGAAATTGAAAATATAGCTAAATTTCTCTCAGGAATAAATGTGGATACGGCTTATATTGCAATACCAACGAGGCCGCCTGCAGAGTCATGGGTTGAACCTGCAGATGAGCAAACTATTTTAATGGCTCATGAGATATTCTCGAAATACTTAGGAAAGATGCATGTTGAACTTCTTACTGGCTATGAAGGACCATCATTTGAAGACATTTCTGAAGATCCCATTCAAGGATTTTTAGCAATAATAGCGGTTCATCCAATGAGAATTGATTATGCACACAAATTTTTCTTTAAGAGAGAATTACAACCTGAAGAAGTTATAAACAAGCTCTTAGATGAAAACAAGATTACAAAACTCAGTTACAGAGGCCATGAGTTCATTCTTCACAAATTCAAATCAGAAAAGCAAGGAAAGAATTAATGGGATAAGGATAAAGAGCAATAATTCAAATGATTCAAATTAAAAAAAGAAAGTCGAAGAAAGTCAGTCTTACTTTTCTTCTGCTTTTAATTTTTCGAGACGTGATTTTATGCGACTAACTTCTTCTTCTATAGATTTTAGTTGATCTTTTCGAAATGTAATCTCCTCTTCACGACTCATAGGCTGTGCATGTAGAGGCCTAACCATAGGTGCTCCAGGTTGGAACATACCCATACCACGTCCCATTCCGCGTCCCCTGTCCATGCCTGCATGCATTGGAGCAGTAGGGCCTGTAACAGGTGCTAACTTTCCGGCAAGATATTGATTCACAACCTCTCTTACGGAAATACCGAAAACGCCTGCGTGTATTTTGATCCCCAATTGCTGGAGGGCAATAAATGCGTTGGGACCAAGATTTCCTGTGATAACAGCGGTAGCACCTAAGGTGCCAACTAATTGGGCTGCCTGAATGCCTGCGCCTCCAAATACTTGCATGGCAGGATTGGTCTGCGTAGTTACATCTTTTACTTCCTTTTGTTCCAAATCAACATCTACGACTGTATAGGCGGGACAACGTCCAAACATGGGCGAGACCATATCGTCTAATCCTCCCTTGCTTTGTGAGCTAACAACAATTCGTTCGATCACATATTCACATCCAAAGAGTTACAGACTTGAACTTTAGGTAATCATAACATCATCATCATTATTGGGGCATGCTTTTGAACGATTCATTTTGTACCAAATCTTGAAGTCTATTAGTCTAAATTCTGCCAGTTAAGAGTTTTATGAACGAAAGAAAAACATTAACACTAGTGCCGATTATCATAGCTTTCCGAATCGTGATAACGTCAGATTATTGTGTCAATTTAGTCCACCTAACATGCCCTACAAAAATGAGGGCAGCATGAAGACCCTGGAGTGTCTATATGAGTATTAATGTTTATGTTCCTTACACACAGTCTCATCGGTGGCTTCTTGTAAATTACCAGTTTTCCATGCGTCTATCGTGTCTTTTACAGTCGCCATTGCGCCAACGTAAACCCTAATGGCAAATTTCTCAAACATTTGAACTGCCCGTGGGCCCAGGCCAGAACATAACATGACGTCTACTTCATGTGCGTGCATAAGTTCTGGAGGATATCCTTGTCCTCCCATATGCTGACTAGTATTTGGCACCGTCTCAACTTCACTTGTTTCCGAGTCCCAAATGGTATAGTAGGGTGCTCGTCCAAAATGAGGACTAACTTCATCATTTAAACCTTTATTTCCCTTGCTTGGAACACTTATTCTCATTTTAAATCCTCGTGGAAGTTTTGTAATTTTTTAAAGAG
>JAECRW010000204.1 GCA_016294985.1 Candidatus Sifarchaeum marinoarchaea
GCTATCAAGGCCGCGAAAACAATATAGTAATCCTTTCTCTAGTTGATGATGGCGTAAATCATAAAGCCGCTAAAGTGCTTCAGGATAGCCGTAGGATAAACGTAGCCATTACCCGCGCGAAAAGAAAACTACTCATTCTAGCCTCAAGTAAGCTTGCCGAAGCGATCAATATCCCTTTAATTGCTGCCTTATTCAAATATATACAACAATATGGGCGCGTTTCAACTATCCTACCATACGATTTGCCATCTGAAGAACTAAACATGACAAAAAATGTTTTAGACGTCATTTTAAACCATAGATAAGATCTTTGCAATGTATTTTTAAGACTCAAATAGTCGCTTTTTTTTTGAATTCTATTACGCTAAATCATAGAGTGAGAGCATAGACTTCGACAAATTTTTGCCCTTGTTAAGAAGCGATAGCTGAGACACAAAAACGCGGACTTTAAATAGGATCTTATTAAAAGTCAGTGGTGAACAGGTAATGGGAGTTACACAGCTATCCGCTACCAAGGTAACTAGTATACAAGATAAAGTGAAGAAATTTTTATTGTTGGGCCCTGCAGGAGCCGGAAAAAGCACTTTTGGATCATGTCTTGAGTGTATTGTTGAGGAAACAACAATAAATTCCCCTGGTATTTATATTCCTACTCCAGGTGTTGCTTTTTACAAAGTTCCGCTGAAAAATGGTAAGTGTTACGTTAACTGGGAACTGGGAGGACAACAACGTTATCAACCGCTGTGGAGATTGTGGTGGAAAGGTGCCACAGGCGCTTTTTTGATCATTGATTCCACTAACAAAAAAAGTCTTGAGGTTGCCAAGCAAATACACCAGTTAATTGTAGGAGAATTACGTCTACCCTATGTAGTATGTGCAAATAAGCAAGACTTACCTAACTCTTTTCATCCAGATGAGATTGCTAACTGCCTTGATATCAGGGATATCGCTATAATATTTCCTACCTCAGCGGCTACCGGCGACAATGTGAAAGAGGCATTTTTAGAGTTGATGAAAAGAGCAGAAAACGGGTGTCAGTAATGATTGGCGAAAACCTATTCTTTAATTCGTATCCTCTCCAAGAATGTGGGATTAAAGCGATCCTGCTCATCAAGTTCGACGTCATGGCAGGCCCTTATATTTCTTTTGAAGGGAAATGCTCTGAAAGTAATGTAGTTGAAACACTAAAAGACCCGATCACCCTAGCACAATTTCATATGGGACTAGCTGAGACTGATGTCGACGTTATAGAAAAACAGAATGAACGAATGGTGATTGCCCGCCGAAATCGAATTATAGAGGGCGTCGAAGCCAAAGACATCCTGATCTTGATCATTGAGGAGGATGTATCTTCGAGCGAAGCCACTAAACTAGCTGATGAACTACTAGGACGAACTGGTGGCGACCAAAACTATCTGCGGAACGAGTTGCGAAGTTTATGTGAAACCCCCCAAAAACTCAAGGAACGTTTGCAACTGCCAAAACAAGAGCCCATTTTCATAAAAAAATCGGACCTAATGAAGGAAGCAGGTACTAAAATCCCGATTATGACCCCTGAACAAAAAGACAAGGTCTTAGAGGGCGAAATCGCTTCAAAATTAGTGAATGATTACCCAATGGACCTGATAACCAACTTGGTGCAAGGGGTCAATAATAAAATCACTATCCTCAGTTTATGGAAATTATACTCGCCCGTCAATTCTGACCTTTTTGTAGTTTATGAGTTTTTCAATACACTTAACAAGATGGAGGTTTGTCAATTTGAGGAGACCCTTTCTTTCCACACTCGAAGATTATGAAAACCTAAAGCATAAACATGATGAAAAAACAATTAGTTATGAGACCAAATTTTATGGCGATACCTTCGAACTAATTAAATCATATGAACAGTTGAGAGACACGATTATCAAAGGAGAGTCACACTTAATCCAAGACATCCTGTCTCAGTTGTTGGAAGCAGATATTGATCCCTTGAGAATTCTCGATATTATCACAGACGCTATGAATACCACCGGCCAACTATTTTCTGCACGGGAAATCTTCATCGCCGACGTGTGGATGGCTGCTCGCTGCGTGGAAATCATTAAAAGCGCCATTGAGCCCCTAATTAATTCCAGGGGGATTGATAAAGACAAAGAGATAATCGTCCTGGGAACAGTGGCAGGAGATGTCCATAGTATAGGTCCTAAGATCGTAGAACTGTTCCTAGAAGGAGCCGGCTATGAAGTCATTAACTTGGGTGTCGATACCTCAACCGAACGATTTATTGAAGCCATTAAACAGCATAAGCCCGTGTTTGTGGGACTCAGTGCCTGGCTTGATACCACGGCCAATATCTCCCTAAAACAGACCATACAAGCACTCTCTCCGCTACGGGAACAGTATCAGTTCAGAATTATCGTAGGTGGACCATCCGTCACTAGAAAATTCGCCAAAAAAATTGGCGCTGATGGCTATGGCAATAACGCCGAAGAAGCCGTCCAGGCGGTCACTCAGTTAAAGGAAGGAAAGTATAACTGGTAACTTATCGAATGAAATTATCTTTTTAATGAAAGAAGTTGAAGGTGAAATTCTATGGGTATACTAAAATTACTAAAATTAGTCATTAAAGCATCACTTAAGAATAAATTACGCGGGTTAGGAGTTAAACTTAGCCCACTGGAACGCACT
>JAECRW010000205.1 GCA_016294985.1 Candidatus Sifarchaeum marinoarchaea
TAACGAAAAAGACAATCCTTAAATACTTCCACAATTTGACATAAGCGCTTGACTCTAAAGAATAGAGTTATTCCGTCCATTAAAGATATCGGTCTCTCTCCTTAAGACCAATGGGGCTGTGGTCTAGCATGGTATGATCCTCGCTTGGGGTGCGAGAGATCCTGGGTTCAAAAAGATGACGCCAAATGGCACATTTTGAGATTCCCAGCAGCCCCACCATAATTCAAATCAATTTCACTTTCCTAATGAATGGTTATGAAGGTTGCCGTTATGCCGTTATCAGAAAAAGAAGTAGAGCACATTGCAGAACTAGCAAAAATAAAAATTTCAAAAAACGAAAAGAAATTATTTACAAAGCAATTTAATGAGATTTTGCAGTTTTTTCATCAATTAGATGAGGTGGACACATCATCTATCGAGCCTACATTTCATGTAGTCGATCTCAAAAATAGATTTCGAGACGATAAAGTAGAAACTACGCTCTCAACTGAAGAAGCGCTTAAAAATGCACCAAAAAAGGAAAAAAACTTCTTTAAGGCCCCAAAATTATTTGACTGACAGGCAAACTATTTTTCCCTGGACCTCATTGAGATGATTGAGCCTCTTGAAATTTGAGTAATAATTCCTCGCTTAATGAGGATAATTTCTCAGAAGCCTCTATAAGGGCTTCTGTGGGAGTTTTTTTTCCATCTGTTTTAATAAAGAAGATCGGGTTTGCATGGGTTGGATGATCAATTTTGTAACTCACAAATTCAACGCTGTCATCCTCTAATAGTATATTTCGTAAGGCATTACAAAGTGTATGATCCTCACCATCGATTTCAAATTCAAGGCTATTGTTCTCTTTCTTCATATCCAATACATTTACTTTCATGTCATCACCTAGGAATCCCCTTCCTTAATGAGCGAAATAGGAACGAACAGAAAAACTGTGTGATTCAAGCAGATATTTTCAACATGATTACAATTAACACCGCTTTCATATGAAAGCTTGCTTCATTGATTATCCTTTTCATGAATGCGGGAAATTGATTTTTTAAATGTGTCTATATTTACTGCAAAACTATATCGATTCCCTTCTTTCTCGTCCTTTCTTATCATTCCTGATTTTAATGCACATTCAAGAATCGTAAATGGATCTAAATCATTGCTTACTGCAAGAACTGCTATTTCTTCACAAACAACTTTTGGTTTAATTGAAATACCTGTCTCTTTTATCACAGAATTTAAACTATGGATTAAGTCAACTATTACTTGAAGCGGCGCATCGCTTTTAATAAGATCCGAATCGGAACTATCTACTTTATAGCCTTTATATTTAAGCAGCTTTTGAAGTAACTCTATACGAATTGATGCTCCAGCCTCACGAAATAAAAAACTTATATTATAGCGGTAGAAACCACGCTTGTCAGGATAGAGTAGATCGCGTGTAAGTTTATGAATATGCTTGATTTCTCCAATCGCAAGCTTTACGTTCTCACGTGGCCCAGTTAGTTTCAGACGAATGTGTCCTGGCTTTGCAGAAAGATGTAAATCAAGTTTTATTCTCTCACGAAGCAGATCGATAAAAGTATCACGTTCATCGCTACTGTTTATCCTAATTATCATTTCCTTCTTATACGTCCTTGCCAATCATGTCACTCTCTTGAGCTTGACTGTCATAGGTAAAACATCCGGTAAGTGTTCAGCATCAGCCGTTGCACTTAATCTTGTTGTATTTATTTCCAAGCTCAAATTGACAAATAATCATCAGAAATCTTTCGCCGTTCAATATTCTCGCAATCTGTGCATTTTAGTGTTGATCGCCCTTTTCTCTTTAAGAGCGCCCCACATTTTGTGCATCTTGCTAGTATACAACCAAATTCGCGTCCAACTGTTGATATATAACATGGTAGCCTTTTGTCGTCTACAATGTGCGCCTTTACAATATCACCGATCCGGTATGCATCTATCATGTTCTCTGTATAACTTTCAGAGACACAAGAAATATGCAAAGTACCAGTCACTGGTGTATGTAACTCAGTAGATCCTTCCTCTGAATCAATCCTTCCTATCCTTAAATCAACTAACTGTTTTTTTGCATCATTAACTTTCCCTAAAACTATTGCCCCTTTGGAAAGTGCAATTGGTTTATTTTTAGGAATCACAGAGATACGTTTTGTCCGCATATCTTTTGCAACAACTCCGATAGTATTTGCTAGGATCAATCCATTATCTTCATATGTCCCGTTGTCAGGAATGAATTCTTCAATAACTCCTAACACATCTCCGGGTATTACTATATCTCCAGACTTAATTTTTTCTACATTCATTAATTTACCTCCTAAGACCAAATCTTAAATTCTGAAAGGTTAACGCAAAACTTCTTAGAGGATATGAAAATCATTAAAGATTTTATAAGGAAACTGTCCAAACACCTTCATAAGCCATTTTCTGGTTATTCACACTGCCTAATATTTTTCAATTTTTCCTTTGTGAATTATCATACATTTTAATCTAAGGAATAAAGCTTTAAAATGTTTGTAATCTGGTAAAATATTATCACACTCTCTTATTTCGAAATAATATTCTACTATTTAATCATATACTCTCATTTGTAGCAAAATTTCAGATGTGAACGCTGTGCAAACAAAAAAACTAGATAAAAAGGGTACTATCCAAAT
>JAECRW010000047.1 GCA_016294985.1 Candidatus Sifarchaeum marinoarchaea
GCAGAACGTTATCGATAGAATTGAAAGATTACTGATTGATGTTTTAAATGAAAATGGATAATGTAGATATATAATTGAATCCGAGGAGAAATGAATGGGGTTTTCAGAAACAACACTTGACCAATTTTTTGAGTCCTATAAGCCACGTAAAAAGAAAGAAAAAACCCCAAAAGAAGATAAAACACTTGATTTAGATTTTAAATTACCTCAAATGACAAAAAAAACAGACTATCTACTTTCAGTTGAATATGATGGAAAGAATAGTTGTGCGGCAGCACGATTTTATGATCCAAGAAAACATTCAATTTACTTCTGGTACGATAACTCAGAACATCGTCCCTATTGTTTTTCAAATATTCCTATTGACGAATTGAAGAAATATACGAAAATAACAAGGCATAAGGGATTTCTTGATATACAAATTGCTGAAAAAAAAGATCTTTTACAGGATAGAACTACACAAATGACAAAGATAATAGCCAAAGATCCACTTTCGATAGGCGGGACAACCGGGGCTATTCGAGAGTTGTTACCAGCAGCATGGGAAGCAAATATACCTTATCATAAATGTTACATTGCGGATTTAGAGTTAACACCTGGCTTACTATATGAAGTCACTGATGAGAGACTTAAGAATGTAACAACTGTGCCAGAGAAAATAAAAGATGAAATAAGCCGATTATTTGAAGACGAGCCAAATGAAGTGAAAGAACTTTTAGCAGAAGATTTACCTCTCTTTTTGTCACCTATACCCGATATAAAACGTGCGGCTATCGATATCGAGGTTATTTCACCTTTTGTAGATGCTATTCCTCGACCTGAACAAGCCAATTTCCCTGTTGGATGTATTTCCATTGTAGCATCAGATGGAACAAAACGAATACTTCTTCTAGATAATAAAGATGTTGAACGTGGAGAAATTCAAGAAAATCTTGAAGGTGTAAGCATTGAATATTTTAATGAAGAAAAGGAACTTATCCGGGAAATCTTTCAGGTTTTCGATGAATTTCCTGTTATCTTAACTTACAACGGCGATAAGTTCGATTTACTCTATTTGTATAATCGTGCACTCAACCACCTAGGATTTCGACGCGATGAAATCCCAATAATTATTAGGAAAGATTTTGTTGCCCTAATGAGAAATTTCCATGTGGATCTATATAGGTTTTTTAATAACCGGGCTGTGCAAATATATGCGTTTTCTGCAAAATATAAAACTACAGATCTCAATGCTGTAGCCAAAGCGCTGCTGGGCATAGAAAAAATAAAAGTAGAGCAGCCTCTTTCGAAATTACCTCTTTTAGATTTAGCAAGTTACTGTTATAGAGATGGGGAAATTACCTTAGATCTGACTCGTTACAGTCAGAACCTTGTCTGGAAATTGATAATGTTGCTGATGAGAATTTCCCATTTGCCACTTGAAGATGTCACACGTCAAGGTGTTTCCTCATGGATTCAAAATCTGTTTTATTATGAACATAGAAAGAAGGGATTTTTGATACCACGACCAAAAGACATTAAGGAGGCAAAAGGGGAAGAGGCTTCGACGCAGGCAATTATCAAAGGAAAGAAATACAAGGGTGCCATTGTCATTGATCCGGTTCCAGGCGTCCATTTTGACGTAGTAGTGTTAGACTTTGCCTCACTGTATCCTTCCATCATAAAAGTCCATAATCTTAGTTACGAGACCGTAAGGTGTCCACACGAGGAATGCAAACAAAACATCATACCAGACACAGACCATTGGGTTTGTAAAAAGCAAAGAGGCCTGGCAGGTCTTATTATCGGGTTTCTAAGAGACATAAGGTTGAAATGGTTTAAGCCACAGTCAAAAAACAGAATATTAGGCAAGGAAACACAAGAACTCTTCTATGTGGTTCAACAAGCTTTAAAACTGATTATTAATGCCTTCTACGGCGTCTTTGGCGCAGAACACTTCCCCTTATACTGCCTGCCTGTAGCTGAAAGTACAACAGCTCTTGGGAGATATATCATCACACAAACTATCGAAAAGGCTCAGAAGATGGGTATCTCTGTTATCTATGGAGATACGGACAGCGTTTTCATAGAAAATCCCTCAGAGTCACAAATCGAAGAACTTACACAATGGTGCCAACAAACACTTGATATCGATTTAGACATTGACAAGATCTATAGATATGTTGCTCTTTCAGAGAGGAAAAAGAATTATTTAGGCGTATATGAAAGCGGCTCTGTGGATATTAAAGGACTAACAGGTAAAAAGCGTCATACACCATTATTCCTTCAAGACGCCTTTTTTGAAATGATGAATGTGCTTTCTGAAGTGAAAGTTCAAGATGACTTCGAAACAGCTAGGAATCAGATAAGAACGATAGTAAAGACATGCTTAGATAAATTGAAGAATTTAGAGTATTCTTTAGAAGAGTTGGCTTTTCGTGTCCAGATGACTAGATATCTGAAAAGTTATCAAAAAACGACGCCACAACACGTGAAAGCTGCAAGATTGTTAGATAGAGATGTCCAGCCAGGTAGCATTATTTCGTTTGTAAAAGTGAAGGGAGATCCTGGTGTAAAACCTATAGAAATAGCTTCGATTGATGAAATAGATACAGAGAAATACAAAAAAGCGGTAGAATCTACCTTTGTGCAAGTACTTGATGCATTAAATATAGATTTTGGATCTATTATTGGTATCAGAAGACTAGACCTTTTCATGTAATAAAGATGGAAAATGTTAAATCTAAGGAATGCATAGTTCTCATGTGAGTTGTTTTTGTCTTAAAGGTGATCTTATGGAACTCCGTGAAATCTTAACGAGAGGACATATCCCCGTGCTTGATCCTTACATGTTAAATGAGACCTCTGACGAATTTTTTGCGCGCTATGGCAGTTTTCTTGAGCGTATTGCCTTGATGGCGAAGAGAGACACAGGATATACACTCTATAGAAGCATGAGTGCTCCCACCGATGATAAATATTCTGAATTTTTCTCTTCCTTTACCCAGATTGCCTCAGATATCGCCATTGATGTTTACGCCATTGTTTCAACCTTTGTTGATAAGTACTTTTCTAGTGATCCAAAATACGGTGCATACAGATCTGGAATCACCCGGAATCCCGTAGGTACGTTCGTATGCCCTGTTCAGGAAAGTTACTGGAAATATCTTATGGCTGTGATCAAAGAAATCTTGAATTTTCCAATAAACGGCCTAATATTGATGGACAATCAATTTGCAAGACAAGAATTTTGTTTTTGTGAAGCATGCCGCAAAGAATTTTCAGAGCTTACAAACTTAGAGAGAGAATTCGTTTTTGATACTATAGTTAGTGACCCCGATGTTCTTAATCAATGGTATGAATGGCGGGTTGAAAAAATAACCACCTTCCTTTCAAATACCACAAAAGGTATCCGAGAATTAAATCCAGATATCGAGATCCTTATAACTGTTGATATAGACCCCGAAACAGATTATATTGAGGGCGCTAAAAAACACTTCGGACAAGATGTGATGAAATTATCGGATATTGCAGATCAGTTATTACTTAATATTTTACCATTCACCCCTACGCTTCCACAGCCTGGATCCCCAGATTATCAGCGAGTCATCACAGAACTGGAGTTTACAAGCGACCTTCATCGCATCGGCCGAAAGTATAGTATATTTAATTGGGGCGTTACCGACGCGGAAATCGAAACTCTAGAAAAAATGAAAGCAGAAATTAAAGCGACGTATCTATTTCTTTTAGATGACTACCCAGAAACTTATAAGGAGCGGCGAGAAATCCATCTCGGTCTAATTTAGCAAATTATAATGTCCGCGAATTATAAAAAAACGATAAATCATTTGCGCCACCCTTTCTAATGAAATTTGAGCCCCGCTGGATTTTTAATTTTGTGAGAACAGAATTAGTCAGCTAAGGGGTTTTTTAAACGTTTAGTTGAGATGAAAGAATGTAATAGTCTCAAAGTTCTGCTCCACAACGAGAACAATATTTATCGTCAGGAGTATTGCGTTTTTTACAACGTGGGCATCTTCTAGAGTAATTTATATGACGTAAACCGGTTTCTGTTGAGGGAGGGACATTTTTTCTGCCATAACGAACGTCGCTTTCAAAATTATGTCCTGAAAGAAATTCCTTGAAGAAATCCTCTGTATTTTCTTTTTCTGAAGTTGACTCATTATTTGGTGTACCAAAAAAAGATGAAAGATCTACATCATTGTTAATACGAGACGGAGAGGTCTCAGTATATGTAGAATGTGAATACGAGGGTGTAAGCTCAAGGAATTGTAAATGCACCTCTTCTTTAATTCGAGAATAATCTTTTAGCGAGATATTTAGCATTTTTAGTGCAGCATCCCTTTTATCACATTCTTGAGTCCTAGGACAACAATACGCTAAGCTATGGTAACATAAGAGTGAAAACGCGTTTTTTCTTGTGGATCTATAAAGAGGTTCAACAGGTATATCGTTAAGTATAAGTTGTGCGTTTTCTGGATCAAAAGAAAGTGCACCGAATTTATTAAGTGTCTCAAGAAGCTTTATAGCTGGATAGGCCTTTCCATTAATAATTACGCTTCCATCAACTTCAATTTCAGATTGTGTCATTTTTGTCGCCGTAAAAAAGTGAGGGGGATGGAAATCTTTAATATTCGTATTATCTAAGACAATACGTTAAGGTATACACCAAAATCTAATCATTCTTAAGATCTGCGGATGTTAAATCGTAGGTTTACTGAATGAATTTTAGTTCACTATGGAGCAAGTCGCTTTTCAAGTGTGTATTTGATTTTTTTAATCGCAAGGAGTGCTGGGCTTTCAGGTGCAAAGTCAATAGGTGCTATTCCTTTTATATCGGATTCAATAATTGATGGATCTCTAGGAATGATACCCAATAATTCTAAGTCAAACTCAGTCGAAGCATTTACTATAAAGTTCTCTTCTTGCTCGTTAGAAATTCTATTCCCCACAACATAACGGCGAGGAACGGCAAGGCTTGCTCCTAAAGAATTAATTCTTCTCGCCAGATCTAATGATCTAGTTCCGGGTTCCACGACAGTTATCATCGAATCTACACCTTTACTTGTGCCTCTCCCTAAATGCTCAAGACCCGCGTAGAAATCTATTATTACAATTTCATCCCGTTTTAGTATGATATGGCTTAGTAATGCGCGTAAAAGAGCACTTTCTGGGCAAATACAACCGCCTCCAGCAGTCTCGATAGTTCCTAGTACGATAAGTTTTGCTCCATCCCTTGAAATATGAAATCTTTCAGGTATATCATCAACTCGCGGATTCAGAACAAACATCCCTGATGTCCCTGCAGGAACTCCTGTCCTCTCTTCAATGAGTTCTTTCATTTCGCCAATTGGAGTAGGAAGTTCAGTTTTAGGAATACCCATTGTTGCATGCAGATTCATATTAGGGTCTGCATCAACGGCAAGAACATTTTTTCCATCGTTTGCAAACAACCTTGCCAAAGTTCCTGCCAAAAAGGTCTTACCTACACCACCTTTGCCAACGATAGCTAATTTAAAAGACATGAGATTTCCTTCCGATTAACCTTGATTCTAGAATAAGATAATGGTATCAAACAAAATCAGGAGTTAAGACAACGCGAACTCGTATCGGTTTCGCCACAGTCGAATCTATAACAAAGATCGGCGCATGCTCTGATATTTCCGCTTCAGTAATCGTCATTTCGTCATCAACTATCTTTGTTCCTACGATCATTGTAGGATCAGCGAGACCGTAGATCAATGCAATTCGCCGCCGTAATTCCCCTATTTTTTCATCTCGCTCTACGAAATATCTTAATTCATCAAGTTTCCACTTTTCACCACATACAAAACAATCTAATCTTCTTTTAAGTTCAATTTTTGTAAATTCTTCTGAAAGACCATCATAAAAGAGATACCCAATTGGAGTCCCTAGACCTAGTAATAGTTTCACTATTTCTTGACTCATAATTCCTCCAATTACGGCTGAAACCGTACCGACAGATGGAAACACTTCCTTTTGTTCATCCCTCTCCTTTTTCCTCGGTTCTCCTGGGAGAGTACATACCTGCTGTAATCGGTTTTCGGGAATTAGAGGTTGGCACTCAAGGCATGCGGAATCTGACCCAGAGATAATTACTTGTACATGTCCAAAGAATTCGTAAAGACCAGCGTCAATCAATGGTTTTTCAACTGATATACACATAGAATTTAGCCAGCGACGCGCTTCAAATGTGTCGAGGCTTGACACTATTAGATCACAGGATGAATAAACACTTTCGGGAATGTCTTCGATTTTTTGGTTAAATGTAATTACATCGATAGAAGGATTAAGAGTTTTAAGGCGTTCTTTTGCAACTAAAGCTTTCGATTTTCCAATATCTTCATTACGAAACAGCCATTGACGATTTAAATTTGTAAGTTCTACTGTATCGAAATCAACAATGATTAATTTACCAATACCCATCATTGTTAAAATTTCTGCCACAACACAACCAAGCGCCCCGATTCCAGCGAGAAATACAGTAGCGTTAGAAATTTTATTTTGATCCCAATTCGGCATAATGGTTTGCCTATGGTATCTATCGTTATTCGCATTCATTCTAGACCATCAAATTAGCAATTATAAAGAACTACGGAATAAGATGAGAAAAAATATACAACTATTTTTTAAAGGTTTTATTATCTTTGCAGTTTTTCCCAAGTAGCATTTCGCTCAATATAGTCTTTGACTGTTTTTTTGAAGCGTTCTAGATCATTTTCCATCTGGTTTGCAGCAGAAGTATTTAGAGGATCATTCGGATTCGGCGCCGCCAATAAGATTCTAAGCGTCTCAATAACATCAACTAAGCTAGTTGAGGGCGACCAATCTTTACCCAGAATGCCAACACAGACTTTTTGCTTGAAAATATTGGGATGCCAGATTTCTGTGAGCCACCTCACTGCTGGAGGTGCAAAAGGAAATTTTCTAGGGATTTCAATTTCGATCTCAAAGACGCCACCTTCGTACAATTCAGTACCAATGATGAATCCTCGCCATTTGCGAATATCCCCTTTTTCCGGTTTAAAACCAGGTTCTTCGCTTTTGACATGTTTTGCCTCATAAGCCAGTCGGGCCCAATAATCTTCATCGCTTAAGCTCAATTAATCCCTCTAGTTATCTAGATTCAATTATTAATCTTTGAGACTGTTGTCCCTTAAGTATATCCTCTAATTATGCTAATATATTGAACAACAATTACTTTGTTATGAAGATTTCGTTTGAGTCTAAATCTCTGTGTGAAGATAATGGATACAGATATCCCATACTCGACAAAGGACGATCACAATTTCTGCTTAGTCATTGCGTTCAATGCAAGACCAATAGCAACTTCTGCTAAAAAGGCAAATTATAAGGTCCTTGCTGTTGATTTTTTTGGGGATTTAGATCTTCAAGATGTGGCAGAACACGTTTTTTCGGTTCTATGGCAAAGAAAGGGGTATCCAATAAAGAGAAAATTTTTCCGCCCAATTTCTGAATACATGTACCTTCTTGCCGAAACAATGGCTGATGAATATTTTGGAAAGATAGAATTTTTGCTCATCGGCAGCGGCTTTGATGATGAGCCTAAAATATGGGAACAACTGAATAAAATGGCTCCTATTCTCGGGAATACACCAGAACTAATTGCAAGGGCAGATCGCTTGCATCTTTACGAAATAGCATCAAAGCTGGGAATTACATACCCACGAACTTTAGAAGCAAAAGATAAAGATGAAGCCACTGAAATTGCGAAAAATATGGGGTACCCAGTGGTAGTTACAACGCCTAGAAGCGCAGGAGGACTCTTTGTTAAATTAATTGCAAACCCGGATAAACTACTTAAGGCGTACAACGAGTTAAGAAGTTCAGGGAAAAAGATTCTGATTCAAGAATTCATTCAAGGCATTGATGCAAGTTGTTCAGTCCTTGGAACTGGTAAGGATTGCCAAGCTATTACGGTAACAGAACAGTTGATTGGGATACCTGAACTAGGAGTTCCCATACCCTTTGGTTATTGCGGAAACGTGGTTCCCTTCAAAAATTCATCACTGATTATAGAAAACATAAAAAGTGTTTCCGAAGAATTAGGTTCAAAATTAGGGCTAAAAGGCTCTAATGGTTTTGATTTTGTGATAAAAGATGAACAACCTTATTTAATCGAACTTAATCCTCGATTTCAAGGCTCTCTCGAATGTGTTGAGGCAGTGACTTCATCAAATCTAGTACACTTACACATTGAGGCATGTAAAGGCTATTTACCTGAAAACCCTCTGGAATCAAAGGGCTATGCGGTAAAAATGATACTTTATGCAAAACAAAGGACAATTGTTCCGAATCTGTCACAAATGCACCATATTGTGGATGTACCGGTTGGTGGGATCATTCTTGAACCATCAAATCCAGTTTGCACCGTCTTCGTTACTGGAAGAGATAGAAAAACAACAATAGAAAAAGCCAAAGCAATTGCGAAAAATGTGTATGATAGACTTGTTCCTGCACCATAATTATGATCTGAAGCGCGCAAAGAACAATTTTAACAGAAACAAAGGATGCCTTATTGCATACCTAGTAAATTCACTAGGAGTAACTTCGCCGCGCATATATTTGCAAAGTGATTCACCAAATTCTTTATCTTTCAGTGCTGTGGCGACACACAGTTCTTGCTGATGATTAGTTGTTAAAATGTTCCTTCTTATATTGAAGGTTGCCTTGAGATCATTGCCTATTTCCTTGTCGACAGCAAATTTATACGTTCTCAAAAAACCAGCCGAATAATCTTCAGCGTTATAAGCGTTTACTGCAACTTTTCCTGAGATTTCACCAGACATCATTGAGTAATATATACCTTCACCATTTGCAAAATCAACGTGTCCAGCAGCCTCACCTACAACCATAAATCCGTTTCCGTAATTTCTGTGTATTACACCCCAAAACGAAATCATCGCCGCTTGAGGGTAAAGTGCTTTTGCATGTACCAGTTTTTCACTTGCCACCGAATGATTTCTGATAAAGTTATCTAATCTTTCCCTTAAATGAAAATCTTGCCTGTTAAAAAACTCTAGCCATGTACCCAAGCCTACCGAAACAATGCCTTTTTTAGGAAAAATCCAAGCATAGCCTCCAGGCACTATATTTGAGCCATAATAGATCTCCAGTTGGTCGCCAATTAAATCATCAATAAGTTTTTCATCCATTGCCATTTGATATTGATAACAAAGTGCTTTAGAGCGTTTATTGCTTGTTTGCAAGCCAAGATATTTAGTTAATATACTGGGAGTTCCGCTCGCAATAACTGTTATATCTCCGTAAATATCGAGTGAATCATTTGACGTTTTTGCTTTAACACCTTTAACAACTCCATTTGCAGTAATTACATCAATGGCTCTTGTATTTTCTCTGAACTCAGCGCCTTGGTCTCTCGCTAGATCAGCGAGAGTTTTATCAAGTTTGGCTCGCATAGTTGTTGCTACTATACGTTCAGGATAGGTGAGTGTAACTGTTTTACATTTTGGAGAGCATAAAAAAAGTTTATCACAAGATCGATCAAAAATATGCTCAGGAATTTGAAATCGCTGTATTGCCCGCTCGGTTACGCCACCTGCACAAGGCTTTTCTCTGTCGAGATGATTTTTCTCAAGAACAATCACCTTAAGCCCCTTACTGGCCACTTCTTTTGCAACGGTCGAACCTGCAGGCCCTGCACCCACGACTACAACGTCGTATTTCACAGTATCACCAGCACTTACGACTTTTATAGAATAAGCTGCTCATATTTGAAAGTAACGTTATTTCAATGGTGTAGAAGAGTAAACTACCTCACGCTAAAGCAGTGAGGCTTGTAGCTGCACTTGGTATCAGTCCTCTACCTACACCAGATAGAGTTTCAACGTCATCATACGCTATATCATGGGGGCGTTTACAAGACCCCAGCCCAGTAATCCTCATATAGAGTCGGGCTATACATGTTACTCCTCATCACCCTAAGGTCATTAACCGTTTCCACTTCTGCGAGAGGTGTGCCTTTAGACCAGTTACATATATCACATAAAACCTTTTTAAAGATGGAGAGACCTTTGTACAAGTGAAACCCTCCCTCAATTCCTCCCCTCCCTAAAGGGTCGGGGCTTCCTTGAGGTGAAGCCGTGAGTATTGTTGGAATAATGTATTCAGAAAAGTTAACATCCTATGATTTTGGAGAAGGACACCCATTTCGAGGAAAGCGATTTAGCGATTTTTTGGCTGCGTTTGAAAGGTTGCGCCTGGATGAACACCCAAAACTCAAAATCATCCAATCAAACCCCTGTTCTTTTCAAGATTTATTGCTTGTTCACAGCGAAGAATACCTTGAGAGGATAAAACAAGGAGAAAAAAGATATGAACCGCTTTCATTAGACACACCACTTCGACCGGGAATGTTAGAAGCAGCAACGAATGTTGTAGGGGCGTCTTTAAATGCATTGAAATACGTACTTGAGGGAAATTCACTATTTGCTGTGGGACTAGGAGGTGGGATGCATCATGCCTTTCCAAAATCAGGAGGTGGGTTTTGTATAGCAAACGATGTTGCTATCTGTGCAGAATATCTTAGAAAGAAGCTTGGCATGCGGCGAATCTTAATTTTGGATACAGACGCCCATTACGGTGATGGAACCGCAGAGATCTTCTATGAGACGTCGGA
>JAECRW010000206.1 GCA_016294985.1 Candidatus Sifarchaeum marinoarchaea
CGGCGTTTCTAAAAAAGTGTCGACAAGGTGCACATGAAATCTCTATAGGCGAAAATGGAACAGTCAAAGTACGACGATACGTTTTTGGAAGAAGTCGAAGATTAAATAAGGCTATTGAGAATGCTCAATCTGCTGTTGTTCGCATGAAAGGAGGGCTTGAATCATTTTCTTTTGAAATTGATTGCGAAATTCTAAGTGAGAGTGAATTAAGCAGGATCATCTTATTACCTGAAATTGAAGGATATGGAAGCGATAAGTCGGTGCTTCAAGTTAAAAGAACATTTCTAGAGGATTTTTCTTATGATCAAAGATATGTATCAATAATTTTCATGGAAGGACATCCCGAACACAAGGCCTATGGAGAGTTGACACAGCATGATCGATTTATCCGACACTGTCTTAATCTTCAAGTAGCAGTCACTTTTGTGACAAATTTCAAGGACGCAAAAATTAAGAAAAGAAAATTAGAGGAAATTGCAAAAGAAGACGAGAATGGATCTCTAAACAGAGATAGTTATAGAAATGTTCTCATTGAAGATCAGAAACGGCAGAAGGCATCGGATTATGCGGCTGGGCTGCGCTCAGGGTTCACAAAAGTCTCAGCATATGTATTGATCTCAGCTAAGGACGAAGAGGTATGTAGGCACGCAGTCTTAGACATCGAAAATTCGCTTAATACGATCTATTCAGGTACTCACTATTGTGTCAGTACATCTGTGCTGCATGGAAGAAAACTCAAAAGAGCGTATAAGAGGGCGGGATTAAGACTTCCTGTAGGAAAGACAATAGAAATGAGTGTATTTCGACTTTCCCCATTTACCCATCTCCCTGAGAAACCCATTTTAGGAATAGAAAGTGAGTACATTCCAGAATTTGAGATCCCAGTTGCAGTAACTGGTTTAAAAGAAGGTATAGAAATCGGACGAGTGATTCGAGGAGAAAAGATATTACAACCTTTGAAAATTGAAGTAGAGGATCTAAGGCGAAGCATGACAATCCTTGGTCTAATTGGGAGTGGTAAAACATGTCTTACAAAGAATTTGGTATTGGAATTATCACGAAAAGCGTCACATGTTAATTGGATCATGTTCGACTACAAATCAGAATATACACAATTACTATCCAAATTACCAACTAATTTACGTAGTAATGTATTAGTGTTGGCACCAGGTTCAGAATACGCGCCATTGAGGATAAATCTCTTTGATCCATGTGATTTTTCACCTGAAGAGCACGCAGACAGAGTCTTTTCCCTTATACGTGAAGTTTATTCAACAATGTTCCAACAGGATATCGATCTTTCGGTACAAATGGAACGCGTGCTTAAAGATGTTCTGGATGAATATATTGCTGATCCCACCGCCCGTACTAAGGGGTTTAAAGGCTTTTTACAGGCTCTTGATAACTATGCTACAGTACATAAGAACAAATTCTCATTCCTAGAAAAAACTGTTACCGCGTTATATAACAGACTGGAGAAATTCATCAGAGGCGCCTTGAAAAAAATTTTTGAAATAGACAAGTCGAACGTCTCTCTTGATGATCTTCTCAAAAAGAAAGTAATTGTGGATCTAGGGTACATGCAATCTAGGCGCGTGCCAAAAGATGACATCCGGTTTCTAATGAATTTTCTGGTGCGATTATATGGAGATTATGCTATCAAACGAGGACTTCAACAAAATCTACGAAACCTGATTATTGTGGAAGAATGCCAGTTTCTTGTTCCTGAACTGTACAAAAAACAGACGAGCATTGATGCAACACCGACAGAGGATTTGAGTATTCTACTACGTGCATATGGAGTAGGATTTGTCTTCGTAGGAACACGTCCTATTTTTGCAGAGAACAGTCTAGCTAATAGTTATACCATCATTTCATTTCAATTAACGAAAGATGCTGAAAGTCTTCAAAAATATATGAATTTAGACGAGATGCAGGTGAATTATCTGAAGAGGATGCGGCGGCAGGAATGCCTAGTCTTTTCACCGACGTTAAGATATCCTACACGTGTACGTGTAAACAATTTCATGGAGAACGATGTTATTGAGGACAATAATCGAGCACCTAACACTTTGAATTATTCGAATTCATCTGATACAGCAACCTCTGGTAGAATTGAACATGTTAAAGATCTTGCAAACGCGGTAAAAGCAATTTTCTGTGAAAAATGCCCTTTAGAAGGGGCAATTGAGTATTGCAAAAATTTTAGAAACAGTGCCTGGGAGATTAAGACAAAAACATCTGCGAATCAGTTTCTCTCTAGATATTATAAGAATAAATCTAACCCTGGACGTCTTCTAGATGAGTTCAAAGAATTTGATGTTCATTCTAGAATCAAATATTGTCTTTTGCGATATCTGTTCAGCGATTATAGGATACTATCAAAACTTAACCGGACTGAGGAATTCTATCAAATGATAGCAAGGACACTTAAAAAAGAAATTTTAAAGAATGATACATCATTAGTCAACTTTCAATCCAAAGATCAAACGATTCCCTCTTTTTTCAATAACGAAATTAATATATCTCAGAGAACAATTTCTGATTTTGTTCCAAAAATGCAAGCATCAAACACACTAACTATTCCTGCTGCATCCCCTAACCTCTATGAGATACTTCAGACGGATTGCTTAAGTGATAAA
>JAECRW010000207.1 GCA_016294985.1 Candidatus Sifarchaeum marinoarchaea
ACAAAGACGCGCGAATCCTGCAAATATCTTTTGCAAAAGTCTCAGATATTTCCCTTTCATATAATGGAATCTATAAATCTGTTTAACTTTCTGCGTACTACCGAATGGGTGATCAACTCAAGCAGGAGAAGACACTACACATCGACGAGTATTGAATCATATTTATAAACTCTATATCTAATTTAACTAATTTAGTACAATTTTTGTTGAGACTCAGTTGCAGATTTATAAATATTTTAACAGAAATATTACAAAGGAGCGTTCAAGCATATGTCGGGTCATGTAACACAGTTAGAACAAATAAAAGCCCGTTTACGATGTGTAGAACTTTTAAAAATCCTTAAGAAAAGAATGACTTACGAAGAACTATCTAAAATTTTGAAAGTCCGACCGCAACTGCGTGGGAAGTCTAAGCATGATTCAACTCCACGTCCCCTTCCAATTACTGTTCTAAATCGTTACATTAGAGGCCATGTTTTGCCAAATGCTGAACGCACTGAAGAAATGTTAGAATTACTGGAGAACGAAATTGATCTTGTTAAGGAAGTTCGTAACCGACTGAAATTTGATAATGGATACTTCGATAATACCGCGCTTCTGGGCGATACACTTTTGCTCCGCTATATCGCACGAGTTATGGCACAAAAATTTGCCAAAGACGGCATCACAAAGGTTTTGACGGCGGCCGCAGACGGAATTTCAATTGGCACTCATATTGCAAACGAATTAGAGATCGATTTTGTGGTCGCAAAAAGAGTTAGAGAAGTAGGTGTTAAAGAATTTGTGGAAGAGACATACATTCCGAGTTTTTCAGGGACTAGGATGTCTCTGTATATCCCAAAATATAGTTTTTCCAAGAAAGACCGAGTACTCGTTGTAGACGATGTAGTTCGCTCGGGCGAAACCCAACGAGCACTGATAAACATTGTTAAAAAGTCTGGAGCAGATGTAATGGGACTTCTTATTCTAGTTGCCATCGGAGATTCATGGCGCGAAGAAATTATCTTACCTGAGGAAAAAATCGAAACAATCCTTAATTTGCCCAGCAATCGTTCATAATGGGACTGCATTCTGGGTAAAGATATTTTTTGGTTTTTTTATGAAACACGGATTACAATGGGGCGGGTTAAAAAAAGAAAACCAAGAGAAAGTACCTTTACCAATTTCTGATTATAGAGATCTTTTCCCAAAATATCCATGGGCAGTCATCACTGATCTTAATAAACAGAACCAAATCAAGCGTGTAAGCCAAGCTATGACTCATCCAATCACAGAGACATTTGTTAAATATGTTCTTGACTCTCACATACCCTCTCCTAAAAAAAGATTTCTTCTTATCTTATGTTGCTCTTACAAAAAGCCTTATAGCTTATCTCCTTCGCATCTGTCATTATATCGTCCTCTCACCTATCTATTCGTTGGGCGCGATATAAAAGATAAAAAATGTCCTATAGATGTTCTTGCGGTGAGTGGAATGATTGGTCCAGTTCCTTTAGAATTAGAAGAATATAGCCCTGCCCCAAATTATGACTTTTCGTTAAATGCCATTTCTAACGTTGCTGGAGCTACAGATTTATTTCACTTACTTGCGCAACGAATTTCTACATATTTAAATCGCGTATTAGGTTTTTATGAGAAAGCGTACTCAATTGTAAGTAATACCTATAAGACTGTGTTAGAACTTGCTCTCAAACAAATGCATATGCAAAACAGGAAAACGTTGAAAAAAATACAAATCTTCCCAATTTCTTCATTAGACCTCCCCGCATTGGTCGAAGTAATGATTCACTTAAGAAATGAACTCCATCCAAACTATAAACTTCCACAAGAAACTAAAAATAGACATTATTTTGAATCATTAAAAAAACGGCTAAAAACTGCTAGTAAAATAATTTGTGAATCAGATTCGCGCATTTTTTGCTGATTTACTTCTTCTATAACTCTGAATTAGACAGCTGCAACACGTTCCTTCAATACAGATTTTAACTCATCCATTAATGCACCGTGATCACATCCATAATTCATACCAATTGGAAGTTTAGGTATATTTGGAAGTGGTGGTTTCACTGAGTGAGACAGGGAATAATCAGGTGAAGAGAAGCCTATTACTCTCAGAGATCTTATTTCATTTACTAAAGTTGATACAACGGTTTTAAGAGCTCGTATTTCGTCTGCCTGACTCTCTATTTCGCGTAAAACAATTTTTCTAGATCTCAAGAAGTCTTTATGGACTTTCCCTTTGTGTATTCTCAACCCTTTATAATTCTTGAAAATCTTGAAACATATTTCACAAATCACCATAATTTGTACTTCTCATAGAAATTTTTTAGATTGGAGAGAGGATAGTAAAACTGAAAGATAATAATTCCTTCAGTCATTTTCGAAATAAAGGTGGAAGTTCTAGTGATTTTCGTTATAAACTGAAGAGATCTCAATTTTTATGCAAATGATCTTTGAAATTAATTCATTTCCATATTAACGAATTAAGTCAACTTGAAAATCACTTAAAATGTGAATATTCTTAATATTAATCCTGTAGGATAAAACGAAGGGACGGAGAAAACATATGAAACCATTTGAATGGAAGACGGATCCACATAAATTAATCTTTATAGATCAAAGCGCTCTTCCGATCTTGAG
>JAECRW010000208.1 GCA_016294985.1 Candidatus Sifarchaeum marinoarchaea
AAAAAGCTAGCTGATATTTCCGAGATTAATGGATTGGAACAGCTCACAAATCTCCAGGAACTAGTACTTGATCATAACAAAATAAAAGAAATTAAAGGACTGCATGCTTTGACTCAACTTAGAAAGTTGGATCTTCGTTTTAATGAAATAACAGAGATCAAAGATTTAAGCCATCTATCCAACCTGAAAGAACTATTACTTAAGGGTAATCCAATACAACCTGATGAGAAGTATTTAATAGACAGGAGTGCGCAGGAGATTGTAAAGTATTGCCAAGGAAAGACCAGACAATTTTATGAGCCAGTCGTGCCTACTGCTGAAGTAGCCAGTCCCCCAATGACCGATGTGAGTGCAACTGTTGCATTAACACCTGATACATGTCAAAGATGTGGTTTTTCACTTGAAGGGGATTTGATATTTTGCCCGAATTGCGGAGTTGAAATTGCAACAGGAATAAAACCTTCAAAAATAATGAACATGTGCCCGTCCTGCGGTCTTCCACTTGAAGGGGATATGATATTTTGTCCGAACTGCGGAACCAGTTTAGGCTAAAAGGGTGATTAATGCAATCACTTTAACGCAAGCATTTAAATAGAGCTCTAAATACTGTTTTTGAAACATGAATGAATATAAAGAAAAATTGAAGGCGTTTATAAGAGATAATGCTATCCAATGCGAACATTTTCACTTTGAAAACTCCTGTCATTCAGTGGAAGATGCCGCAAAAGCAGCAAAGGCTAACAAGGAAGATTTCATAAAGAACATATGTATGATAGACACTCAGAAGAATCTTATTGTAGCTATTGTCAAAGGTGAAAATAGAGCTAGCACCTCTAGAATTGCGAAGGCTTTGGATATTGAAAGACCGAGAACCGCAAAGCCAGAAGAAATACTAGAAAAGACAGGATATCCTTGTGGCGGTGTACCATCATTTGGATACCCAGCTAAATTTCTGATTGATCCACGAGTGATGGAAAAAGAATTTGTTTTTACAAGTGGTGGTTCGCAAAATTCGCTTGTAAAAATCTCTCCAAAAGAATTACAAAGAGCAAATAAAGGGCAGCTTGTTAGAATTCGCAAATAGCATTAACAGCTATTCACACAAGATTTGAAAAACGTCAAAACAGCTTCTAATTTAAATTAGATCTCGGCCAAATTCAATAGTTTTTTATTATTAAATGTCCATTAGTTAGTTGAAAGAGTTAATTGAATAATTATTAGTAACTTTTTTCCTTGTCTTTCAATGAGGGGAAAAATATGGAAGAAAAATTACCTTTAGTTTCCGAACTTCCTATACATGACGAGTATGAAGCCGTAAACGAAATGATGAGCGTGCTTGAGGCAGTAAAAATAATGAAAACACGGGATATAACCGACTTAATTGTTGTTTCTGGTGAACACAAGCTAATCGGTATTGTAATGGAATCTGATATCATCAGAAAAGTAATTGCAGAAGAAAAGGATCCCAATCAAGTTATAATAAAAGATATCATGGAAGCTGTTGAGCCTCTTTCAGAAGAAACCGATGTGATAACAGCAACGCAAACATTAATCGATCGAAAAGTCCCAATTATCCCAATTGTACAAAAAAGTGATCTAAAACTTCTGGGAGTAATTACAATTAATGATTGTCTGTTAGCTTTAAAGGAACTTGAGATATATGCCTCAAAAGCCGAAGAGGAGAAATCAGATGAAAGAATGGAATGATCTAGTAAACAATTTGTCACAGACTTATTCACAACTCTATAATCAAGGCATCACTCATACAGCTCTTAACACTCTCCAAACATTAACCAACCAGACGAGAAGTATGACTAATTATTTGCGAGGAAGGATCAATGAACAGATAATTAATCAAATCGAGGCATACGCGGAATACCTTGGATGGATATCTCAACAAGTCCCTCGTGATAGTAAATTGGTTTCATATCTCTATTGGACACTTAATCAACTCATTTCACTTCTTACAAGAGTAGTTTATACAGCACAATATGCGTATAAACGAAAGGATCATTACTTTCCGTTTATTTTCTTCTTTTGGCGTCCATGGGGCGGTTGGTGGTGCGGACCGGGTATTTTCTATCTAATGCCATTAGCAACTTATAGATTAGGCAAACTACTGAGAAGAAGTATTCGAGAAGGAGCATTTGATAGAAAAACAGTCCCCTTTTTGAAATATCTATCCTCTCAGACCCAATTCATCCTGAAAAGCATCCCAGATGAGTTAAAATCCCTGTTAGACAAAGATCTCATTAAACGCATCTCTGATCAATCACAAGAAATAGTTTCAAGCGTTGAAAGTATTGCAAAAAACTTGAAAATTCCAGAAGAGATAAACATTCAAAATCTAGGCTCTTTAGTAGATCAAATTAGAGGCAGTATTGACCAAATGACGCAACAGCTTAGTCCTTGGCTAGTTAATTCATTTTCTGAGATTGCCGACTCTGTCCAAAAACTTATTGCTGAAGTTAAGAACACGGGGTCAATTCTGCCAGAAGTTGCGTATCAATTAAAATCAATCGCTGCAGAAGCAGAGTCCACTTATATAGGAATTTCAGAAATGCTCCGTGAAAACATCGGAGTACGATCCCTAGATAACATTCGTGAGAACTTAGTAAAAGTGGCTAACGTGACT
>JAECRW010000209.1 GCA_016294985.1 Candidatus Sifarchaeum marinoarchaea
TATGGAGAGTTGTTTATGCACACCAAAGCAATTGAATGCTATCAAAATACATTGGAAATAAAACCTGTCTTTGAAGATGCTTGGTATAAGATGGGAATCGCTTATGGCAAGTTAGGCGAGTACCAGAATGCGATTAAGTGTTATCAACAGGTCTTGAAAATTTATCCAGAAGATGAATCTACTTGGTATGATATGGGTGTGGCGTACGGGGAGTTAGGTGAACATAGCAAAGCAATTGAAAGCTATGAAAAACTTATGGAAACCAACTTGGGGAATTCAGATTTGTGGTACAAGCTGGGACTTGCTTACTACAATTTAAGCGATTATAAAAAAGCAGTTGAATACTACCAAAAAGTATTGAAAGTCAATCCTGAGTCTGCTAAAGCATGGTATAATGTAGGAGAAACTTATGGAAAACTAGGTGACCATGATAAAGCTATTGAATATTGTCAAAAAGCCGTAGAACTCAACCCAAGAGAAGTAGATCCATGGAATCTCGTAGGAACACTTTTTTACGATTTGGGTAAGTACGAAAGAGCAATCAAATATTTTCAACAGGCATTGGACATTGATCCGAAGAATGCAAAATCATGGGAACTTCTGGGATTCGCATGCGAGTCCTCGAATGAATTCAAAAAGGCTATCAAGTATTATGAGAAGGCATTGGAACTCGATCCGGAGTTATTGCTTGCTAAAAAGAATCTAGACGCCTTAAAGAGCACCCAGTGAAAACCTGTGTCAAGACATGCGTTTCTTCTGACACAATCCAAAGTAATTTATTATTATTCAAGATAAAGTTCACTAAATAAATTTGAGTGGGCATAGAGTTGCCAGTTAAAGACCATCTTAAGAGAGGAAAGGCGCATTATGAGAAAGGACGCTATCGAAAAGCCATAAAAGAATACGAGAAAGCATTAAAGACGAATCTAAATAACAATGATCCTATTGTATGGGTACACATTGGCAAAGCATACGGCAAGTTGGGCGAATATGATGAGGCCATTGAATGTTATCAAAAAGCATTGGAAATAGATTTTGAATATTTAGAGGCATGGATTCTCATGGGTGGTGCTTATTATTTTTTAGGCAAGTATGAAAATGCAATCGGAGCCTATCATAGAGCATCGGATATAAACCCCAATTCTACAGATACTTGGTTACTCATGGGAGTAGTTTACGGGAGGTTAGGCGACTATAAGAATACACTCATCAGTTATCAAAAGGCGCTAGATATCGCTCCAGAAGATGCAGATACCTGGTACAGCATGGGTGCCGTATATAGCGAGTTAGATGACCATAATAAAGCTTTCGAATGCTATCAAAAAGCATTAGAACTCAAACCTGATTATGTAGATGCTTGGTATAAGATGGGGATCACTTACGGAAGGTTAGGCGACTATAGAGCGGCTATAAAACATTATCAAACAGCATTAAGATTCGATCCAAATGATACAGATGTTTGGTACAGTATGGGAATAGCTTATAGTGAATTAGGCGAACAAAATACAGCCATTAAATGCTTTGAAAAAGCGATAGAGATCAAATCTGATTTCGTAGACGCGTGGAACCTTATAGGAGTATCCTATGACAAACTAGGCGAAAATAAGAAGGCAATTAAGTACTATCAAAAAGTTTTGAAAATCAATCCTAAATTTGCAAAGGCTTGGTATAATCTAGGTGTAGTTTATGGAAAACTAGGCGACCATAAAAAAACGGTCGAATGTTGTCAAAAAGCATTGGAAATCAATCCTGAGGATGAAAATACGTGGAATCTTATTGGAACTGCTTTCTACTACTCAGGTGGACCCAAAAAGGCTATCAACTACTATCAAAAAGCATTGGAAATCGATCCAAAGAATGCAAAAACATGGGGACTTATGGGACTCGCTTACAGAGTCTTAAATCGGTACAAGAAGGCAATTGAATGTTATGAAAAGGCACTAAAAATCGATCCAGATCTACTCTTTGCAAAAAGGAATTTAGCTGAACTAAAGAGCACCCAGTGAAAAACTAGTGTTCCTGATACCTTTTTTTTGATGATATTTAACTTGATTATTCCATAATTGAAATTCTGGAAAATTTTTCTGCTTTGTAAATGAATTAAAAAACTTTTTATTCAGCACTGATTACTCTACGAGAATATGAAAGAGTTTCAATCACATGACGAGATTTGATATGTTAAGGAAACATCATTGAAAGATCTAGCATAATGGTGGAACTTTGATGCAATACGAAGAAGTATTAGCAAAACTTAGATCCTTAGCTAATCCAGAAGCAGTAGAAAAGATGAAAAGATTTGGAATTACTGCTAAGAATACATATGGTGTATCCATCTCTGATCTAAGAACTTTAGCCAAAAAAATAGGCAAAAACCATACTCTAGCCTTACAATTATGGTCATCAGGTATTCACGATGCACGAATACTTGCCAGCCTGATTGAAGATCCGACAATGGTAACTGAGGATCAAATAGAGAATTGGGTAAAAGACTTTGATTCATGGGACATCTGTGATCAATACTGTAGCAATCTTTTTAGAAAGACTAAATTTGCATATCAAAAAATAATTGAATGGAGCGAAAGAAAAGAGGAATTTATTAAGAGAACTGCATTTTCTCTAATAGCATTTTTAGCA
>JAECRW010000210.1 GCA_016294985.1 Candidatus Sifarchaeum marinoarchaea
TGTTTTGTTTATTTTTTCAGTTGAGATGAGGGCGTACGTCGAGACCAAGATAATTGTAATTCCAATCATTGCAAGAACATTGTATGTTGACAAATACCTGCCACTCCGTTTACTTGTTCAAGATCATTAATAATCAGAGAGTACATACGAAGAAGAATTCTATCTTCAGGGGGATTACGTAGAGATATGCTTACTATTTGGTATCAGAAACTTATGCTCAAAAGGTAGTATAAAAAAAGGTAGTATAAAGAAGGACTATTATAAAAATTATAAGGAATGCTGTGAAAAATAGCTGCAAAGTGCACAAGATACCGTCAGAATCTTTGAAAGTGAATTATTTTTCAGTAAGACATAAAATCTGACTTTTGGGCAGCAGATAGCATTTTAAATTTTAGTTTTTTGCAGAATTTGACAAAATGTCATTTGATAATCGCGAAACAATATCTTTGGGAGTTATAAGCTAATCAGTATCATTATTCAGGGAGTTCATTGTTTAGATCGTTGCTATCTATATCTTCTATCTCACCTAAATCTTTTAATTCTCCCACGTCTTCAATATCTACAACTTTTTCAACTTTGCCCGTTTCTTCTGAAACCTTCTTGCGATTCAAGACACGGCGGATGCTCCCAAATAACCTCTCTTTTAGTGATGACCTTTCAGCGGGTTCCGTTAGTCGAAGAAGCTGAGCTTCGACCTCTTGGATCCTTCTTTCGTATTGATGCACCAAATCTTCGCATGATCTATCACCGATGTCACAAACTTCCAAGGCTTCATAGAGACGATCAATGGCATTCATGTATGACTCCAGTTCTAATTTGAGGGCTCGTATCACATTCCTTTGTTCTGTTTCTAAACTTTTCTTTCGCTCTGTCAAAATGCGGTACTCATCCTGAAATGGTGTTGCGAGTCGTGTGTATGCAAGTCTTCCGATTTCTTTGTTTTCGAGAGCTTCGTGTAACCTCAATATAACTGCAGCTGTCGCGATTTGTTTTGCAGTGATTTCCTCAAGCTCATCAATTTCCTCTACTACATTAGTTTCTGCGGCTATAAGAGGAATGCTAAGGCCTTGAATAGCGGATGTGAAAAGAAGAACCAACATAGATGCATTCAATATTGCTGTTGCACTGGTCGCATTTGATAGATGCAATCCTTCAAAAGAAATAGCCACTAGTGCGGCAGTCGCTAATCCTCGCATTCCTGTCCAGCCCACAAACAACTTTTCACCTAAGGATAAATCGATTCCAAGGGTACTAATTAGAACTGCAACTGGTCGTGAGATGAGAATTATTGCCGTCATAAATAATGCTAATGGAATGAATGCAATCGCTTCAAGAGGATTAAAGAATGCACCTATCAGAATGAAGGCTACGATCTCTCCCAGAAAGGATATGTTTCCCCAAAGTTCCAATGTTCCTTCTTTTGGGAAGGGAGGTTTTCTAACAATATGTGGACTGCCTAGCGTAATTCCTGCAAGGAGGGCGGCAATGGCGCCGCTAGATCCCGATAATTCCGCAAGGGAAAATGCTAATAACCCAACGGAGAGAGTAATAAGGCTAATTTCCATTTTTCTACGAACCCGTGCGATGAGAAGATTCCCTAGCCATCCGCTGGCAAAGCCAATTATTATTCCACCAATAAGCGTCCAAACGATTAGCAAAACATTTAGTTGAAATTGATTTGTTTGTGCTGCAGGGAGGAAAATTCGCGTAACAATAACAATTCCCACAGCATCGTTGAAAGCTGATTCCCCGCCTAGTGTAGTTTCTAACTTTTTCTTAATTTTTGTACCGCCACCTTCGAAAAGTGCGAACGTAGCTGCGGGATCTGTTGGTGAAAAAATCGCGCCAAAAAGGAGGGCAAGAATGAGTGTCAGTTCAAAAGCAAATTGACCCAGAATTCCTATAAGAAATGTGGTAAGCACTGTTCCAAGAGATGCTAACAAAATAACTGGCTTGACGTTTCTTTTGAGTGCATCTACATCAAGAACCAATCCTTCGCGAAATAAAACTGCAGAAAGTGCTAGCGTTGCTACTATTTCTATTGGAATTCCCATTCCTTGTAAATCAAACAAAGGAGTCGAAAATAGCGAATTTAGAACACCAAGAGCTATTCCAGTAAGGATTAGCGGTAATGTCCTTGGAAATTTTCGATGTTCTGCTGCGCGAGCCACAAAAATTCCAATTACTACAACGATCGCGATAAGGAATAGTATTGGATCTATTGCGACTTGCACAGCTGACACCCTAACAGACGAAAAAGGTGAATGCTTTTTATATTTTTGCTATCGATGCACTCGATTAAGGATAACCAATTTTCCACTCACAGAATTAAATGCGGTAAATTGAGACAGAATTAAGCAAAAATCGCTTAAATTTTGATTTAGAATGCGATAGACCTAAAATATATTAAAATAAACGATAAGGATGCATGTTCAACCCGAGAGAATCACAATTCCTTTATCTGCTATTTCAAAAAAGTAGCGATTTAGTGAGTGCGGAGTGGAACGCATTTTACGAATTATGAAGCGCCTCTGTAAATTTCCCGTTTCATCACCTTTTAAGAAGAGCTGAATCACGCCTTGCGCTAAAAATTCTTCAATGCCATATCTCGACATGGCTGAATTGTTG
>JAECRW010000211.1 GCA_016294985.1 Candidatus Sifarchaeum marinoarchaea
GTTCACGTAATTTATTTATTTCTGACTCTGAGTACATTCCTGTAATAACACTAAATAAAGGTGCACGTGATTCA
Organism: Candidatus Sifarchaeum marinoarchaea; assembly: GCA_016294985.1. Taxonomy (GTDB): domain Archaea; phylum Asgardarchaeota; class Sifarchaeia; order Borrarchaeales; family Borrarchaeaceae; genus Borrarchaeum; species Borrarchaeum marinoarchaea. Next base: position 75 of record JAECRW010000211.1, read on the forward strand.
GATTCAACATTTGGTAATGGATTATAATAATCATATCCCTTTAATCCGGCCATTTCTTCAACTTCTGTTCCAGGGAACACATATAACGTGCTAAATTTGATTTTTGCGTCGTATTTATGAAAAAGTCTTTTTGCAAACTCAAATGTTCGCTTTTTTGATTCTTCAGTCTCTTTTGGAACACCAACGAGGAAGTATAAATGAGGTGAAATATCTGCCTCGCGGGTCCACTTTATTACTTTTTCGACCTCTTCAGCTGTTTGTTTTTTATTTAAAAGTGACAAGATCTCTTGATCTGCACTTTCTCCACCATATTTTAGTAAAACACATCCTGAACTGTTCATCAAATCGAGAAACTCGGGCGTCATGCCGTGAATGCTTGTTTTAGCGCTCCATTTAATATCCAGACCTCTGCTCAATAATTCATTACAAATTTCTTCTACCCATTTCCTATCAACGTTGAAAACAAAGTCTCCAAATTTGATACCGGGTCTACCGAATTGCTCATATACATACTCTATTTCATCTACTACCTTTTTTGGGTCGCGCTTTCTCCAGCGCCTTCCCCAAATATTTGATGTGCAAAAAGCGCAATCAAAGGGACATCCCCGAGATGCAAAAACTGTATAAGCTGGAAAGATACCTCGATGAGAAGAAATATCCATATAGTATTTTTCCATATCTACAAGATCACGAGCAGGCCATGGGATACTATCCAAATCACCAATCAACTGTCGTGGCGCAGTTCTTATAACATCTCCGTTTTCTATATAGCAAATTCCATTGACTTCTTTGAGTGATCCTCCTCGTTCAAGTATAGATAGTAACTCTAAGAATGTTTGTTCTCCTTCTCCTATAACGGAAATATCAACCAATGGATGTTTAGTTAAAGTTTCAGGAGTTCCAGAAGCATGAGGTCCACCAAATACCGTTGGAACGGCTAGCTCATCTTTACTTATCTGAGCAGTTTCTAATGCTTCCTTAATGCCAGTCGTCATGCTGGTAATTCCAATAACATCAGCACCTGATTTACCAATGATGGTACGCAAGTTATTCCAAATCGTATCGTTTAATACATCAACAATTTGTACTTCATGCCCATAAGCTTGCAGATAGCCTGCAAGATACATGAGCCCCATCGGTTCCCCAAAAACATTCATATACCGTTCTGTCGTAAAAAGACGCGACTTAATGCGCACCTCCTCGGCGTGAAAGACTGGCGGATTGATCAAAAGAACTTTCAAAGACGATCCCTTGCTGATTAAATGAAATACATTTCACTTGGTTAGCTGTATTAATTCAAAAGTTAAAAAACTTTCTTATCGGCACTCATATTATGATTTGAATTATTCCACTCTCATTAAATGAGATTTGAAAAAGCTAAAGGAGTTATGGATTGTGAGGTGCTTCATTTTTTCTTTTTTCTTGAGCTAATGTTTTTTGCTGTAACTAAATTCGAACATACAGTACCTCGGTGATTGAAATGCTTGTCAAAATAAACTAAAAGGGCATGATCTTCTTTATTTCCAGGTTTATTATGCAGAAATGTACCTGAAAAAAGTCCTCCGTCGAAAGTTGCGTTCTTAAGAAATGCTTTTTTCGAAAAGTGAATATTAATGTAACAATCACATATCTTGCAAAAGACAACGACTTTTGTTTCATCATTAGTCATGAGTATTCCCTTAAAGGTCTACCTTAAAGATTTTCGAGCAGGAGTTTTCCCATTTGCATGAAAACGTCCTCAACGTTTTCTCCGGTTTTAGAGCTTGTTTTGTAGAAAGAAGCAATTTCATTGTTTCTTTTGAGGAATTCGCTTATTGTTTCCTCATCAATTTTTTCTCCTAGATCGAGTTTTGTTCCAATTAGAATTATCTTTGGATCTTCTGCATTTTTCTTAACGATATCTATCCATTGATCAAGATTAACGAATGTTGGAAGTCGTGTAAGATCAAAAGCCATAATGACGCCATGTGCACCTTTGCAGTAAGTTGGCAGGATAAACCGAAATCGCTTTTCTCCGCCAAAGTCCCAAATTTGAAGCTTTAAGATTGAATCATTTATTTCTAGAGTCTTTGTAAAAAAGCCGGCTCCAATCGTCATTTTCGTGTCCACATTGAATTTGTTGGTCATGTATCGATTGATAAGAGTGGTCTTCCCTGTCCCCCCATCGCCTGCAATGACAATTTTGAACGTGTAACGCGTGCTCATGAATGGAACCTCATAGTTAAGTTTAGTAATTCTAAGAAAAATCACTCTCAGAAGAGTTGTACGCGATTAAGATAGATTTTCATTTCCGCTATTTTGTTATAATTCTTTAAGATGAACACACCATTCTTTAATAAAAAACTTTTGCACTTTTGAAAGGACTGCCTAAAACGTTTTGAATAGCTTGAAAACTCATAAAGCGCTCTAATGAGCATTTCTGAGCCACCATTTGAAAAAATAAAATGATGGTGGAAGTATCTCTACTTAAGAATGTAACGTCTATCACTAATACAATTCGTATTGACGATTAAGGAAGCCCCGCCAGATAGATGGCAATTCACTC
>JAECRW010000048.1 GCA_016294985.1 Candidatus Sifarchaeum marinoarchaea
GGAAGAGTTGGGATCTCGCTTTTGCGACGAAATCCATACTTAAACTATTTAAATAATTGGCCTTTTTTTATCTGATATCGGCAAGAAGACCCCTCTAACTTGTTGGGGGAATGAATCGTCCTACCAAACCTTTAACTGTAGCCACACGCTCTATAATGCCCCTACCCTGCCGTCCTCAGCCCTCACAACGCTCCCACTGGATATGGCGGGAGTTTACCCTGTCAGTACCTGCCAAAATCCAACAACGTATTACTTCTCCCAATAGCAAATTGTGTGCCCCGACCTTACGCTATCTCACGCTGAAAAGTGGCTTGACACTGCCCTTTCTGGAATGTACCTGGTCTGTGGAGGATCACACTCATACTCAACAACACTCACCGCACAGGCACCCATCGCGTGCGAATCGTGTGATGGCCACCGATCTGGGAGTCATTAATCTGACGACCTCGGTCATCTGCGAAGCTGGGTCACAGTTAAGTCATCCCATCTTTTGGTCGCCATCTAACACACTGTTGCACAAAATTGAGCAACTCTATCACCATATTGCCCGACTGCAACGCAAATTAGACCGTTATCCGGTACACTGGTGTGGACAGGGCACACGACGCCAAGAACTGGAGCGACTGTACCGTAAGTTGAATCGCTATCGGGAGGAAATCCTGCATTTGGCGAGTAACCAGCTGCTGGACACCGCCCTGCGCTGGCAATGTAGCACCATCGTCTTGGAGGACTTGTGGAACTACGAACCGCCGAAACACCGCAAAAAACTCTCCCGCAAACTTTCGAACTGGTTACGGGGGGCGCTGTATGACATCCTCAGCTACAAAGCACAACGCGTCGGGATTAAGCTAGTCCGAATAAACCCGCGCTGGACTTCGAGTTATTGACCGCGCTGTGGGCCAAAGGGGCGAAAATCAGTGACCCCCGCACCCGTCAAGTTATAAAACGGGGTAGATTCTTTTACTGTGGCGCTCAGTTGCAGGCGGACATTAATGCTGCCATGAATATTGGCTTCACGCTCATCTGTTCACTAATAGATGAGGTCGGACTCGACCAGTGGTTGATAAAGCCGCTCTTGGAGGGGAAATACACGCCGACAAGAGTGTGAGTTCGACGGGTCGGAAGACTTCATGCACAGGGGAGTCTTTCTCGAACAGTAGACCCATAAGCGGGGATGAACTCACCCCAGCCGTGTCAGTTGGTGGGGGAACCCGTAAAAGACAAATCAACGCTTCGGTTTTCAGCGGAGGACTGAAGCCTGCTATTAAAGTAACTAACGTTAGTTATATTTGATAGGATTTGTTGGTACTGTATCTTATATCCTTGTGGCAATGTTACTAGATCTACTGAAGTGCAGCCAAATCGCATGAACAGAAGAAAACCGTTAAGATCGGATACAAAACTTCTTTCTGAGTGAACAGAATGAGAATAATTGAGGAGCGCAACGTAATTAAGAAAAATTGGCAGGAAGTTGATCTTAGAGTTGCGCTTTGTTATCCTAATAAATATCACATAGGAATGAGTTCTTTAGCAATTCATGTTATCTACCATCTTCTTAATTCTCGAAGTGATGTTGTTTGTGAGCGTGTTTTTTTACCTTATGCGAAATCAACACCCGTTTCATTAGAGTCAGGCCAATCTCTCAGAAATTTTGATCTCATTGGCTTTTCAATACAATTTGAGACTGATTATCCTTATATCGTTAGAATGCTTCTCGATTCTCATATTCCTCCTTATGCTAAAGACCGAATTGATAAGGACTATCCTCTTATAATCGGAGGCGGACCGTGTGTCTCTGGAAACCCTGAACCTATAGCAGATTTTTTCGATCTATTCGTAGTTGGTGATGTCGAGCCAGTCCTTGATACGATCATAGATCGTTGTTTAGAGTTTAAGACTCCAAGAAATTATCTTGCTGAATTTTTGGATATAGCTTATATTCCATCACTTAATCAAGATAAAATACAAAGTATCTGGGTAAAAAAGCTGGATGAAGTTTCATATCCTTTACAACAAATTATTCCGATGGTTGAAGTTGAGGACAGGATTTCCCCGGCATTTGGAAAAACATTTCTCACAGAAATATCAAGAGGATGTAGTCATGGGTGTCGTTTCTGTCTTATTGGGTGCATCAACCGACCTTATAGAGAGAGGTCACTTCCTAATCTAAAAAAAATAATTGATACAGGGACTAGGCTAACAGGTGTTGAAAAAGTGTCGCTGATAGGTGCGGCACTTTCTGACTATAAAGAACTCGAAGATCTTTGTTGGTATATAGTTAATTCAGGCTTGAACTTATCTATCGCGTCTTTACGGGCAGATTCTATCACTACCAAACTTATTGAAGCACTAACCAAAAGTGGACAGAAGACTATCGCTTTTGCACCTGAAACTGGCACTAACGTCCTCAGGTCTTGTATAAATAAAGAAATGACCAATGATGATATTCTAAGGGCTGCAGAAATTGCTTCTGAATATGGTATACACAATTTAAAATTGTATTATATTATAGGTTTCCCAATGGAAGAGCGATCCGATTTAGAAGGAATTATTTCGCTTACTAAAACAGTAGCAAAATTGAAGCTTAGAAAAGTAATACTAAGTATTAATCCCTTTGTTCCTAAAGCGCATACTCCTTTCCAATGGGATTCACAGCCTCCCCTTAAAGTTCTTAGACAGAGAAAGAAGTTTATTGAGTCTGCTTTGCGAAAATTTGCGCCAAAGATTGAATTAAACTTCCTTGACTTTCGATGGGGAAAAATACAAACACTTCTTTCTACCGGAGGACGCGAATTGAGCGAAGTGATAAAGACTGTTGCTGAGCGTTCAGTGTCTCTTGGAAGTTGGAGATATGCACTATCTCGTTCTCGTATTGATTTAGGAGACTATATTCATCGCTTCAGTTTATATCAGGAGATGCCATGGGATCATATTCAGCACAATGTTCGAAGAGAGTTCCTGATTAGAGAACGAAAACTTGCAGAAAAAGGAAAACCTATACTCAGATAAGCGTATTAAGTGTTTGATCGATGAACTTGCGCGCCATAGACCTCTCAAAATACCGAAAGTATATATATAGATGATACACATAAAGCAGTTCTGATAATAAAACAATTGCTTGTGGGATTCTCTTGGAGTACAGAGAGATCAAGAAAAAGTACCCGTCTTTGTCAAAGGAGATCAAATTAGAAACAGCCAAATTGCGCATTGGTGGCTATCGTTCTGATACAGAAGTTGCGGAAGCAGTTGTTACACATAATCTAATAGGATACACGCCGTCAGCTATCGACTATCTGAGACGATGCGATACTGACGCACAAGCAAAAGAAATAATTGAATATTTAGAAAGACAGGGTGAGCTATCAGCTCAATATGCTGATCGTCTCATGGAGCAACTTTTAAAGCATGGAGTACGCAGCTTCGGAAGTAAAAAATGTCCTGGTTGGTATGAACGACTGAGAAAAAGTGAACTGCTTTACTAAGACTAGAATAAATACTGTTACGCCGCTGCTTCTGATACAGGTTCGGGTTCAGCTTCAATAACTACATCAGGTATCCTTATTACTTTTGATTTCATAATTTCGCACTTTCTCAGAGCTGTTATCTTCTTCGCGGCGTTATAGATTTCGCTACCGACTTTTCCTAAAACAACTTGTTGTACGAATTGTTGAAAAGTAAGCTCCTCTGCCTTCTTTTGGATGACATCCTCCATGATTTTACGAATTATGTGTTGTTGTGTTGTTTTTGCCCTTGATAGAGTAAGAATGATAGCTGTAAGGCGTAAAGTATAGCCGTCTTTCGTGGTCACATTGAAAATGCCATCAATTCTGCTACTGCCTCTTCTGATGAGGGAACGGAGATAATCCCGCGTAAAATTATGACCTTTATAATCTGTGTATGCGATCTTGTTTTTGACTTCCGTAATTTGAAAAAGTAACTTAACATGAATTTGATTAAAATCATTCGTAATGTCATAAAGAGTAGTTTCGATTCTTCTACCTACGATTTTTTCTGGATCGCTTGCAATAGTCTCGCCAATATCCAGATTCCCAAAATAGCTAGGTGTTTGGATTTTATACCACTCTTTGCTTTTCCACTTATCTACAGTCCTTCTACGTCGCTTAGACAACTTATATCCTCCATAAACATTTCAAAGGACGATGATATCTCAACAATTATTGAAATGATCGTCATTTAATTCCATAAATGATCTTAATGATGTAAGATATCGAATGTAAAAAGAATTTAAAAGTTTTGTTTCTCTGCAGATATAAAAAATAATGGAGTGTTTATTAGAAAACTTTGGTAAGTCTCAGATAAACTCCCTAAGCTTAGAAATTGATATTATAGGTGAATTATCTTCCTGGTGCTAAGAAGAACGCCATAATAAGCTTTTCTTTGCCTGTATTTCGAATATAGTGTTTTGTCCCTTTAGGTATCCATAATGCATCACCAGGACCAATTAGTGTCTCTTTTTCGTCATCGCCATACCAGACAGTTCCCGTACCACTCACGCAGTAATAAACCTCATCTTGAGGAGGTTCATCATGGGCATGGGGATCTAATCCTTCGCCCGGTTCAAAATCCCCCATGACAAACATACACGTTTTACTTCCTATCGTATCCTTTGTGAAAAATATTCTAATAGATCCACCCAAGATCTTTTTTACTTCTGCTTCATTAAAATTCAACTTTTTTACTTCTGACATCTTTTAGTCACCATTCTTTGTTTTGATAATGTATAGTAATAATGTATTCATCTTTAGATATTTTTTATGTAATTGGAATTCATTCTATTTTAATCGATATTTTTCCTTCGTTTGCATTTCTTCTTTCTCGTGTATATGAATTAACAATGTATCAAGTGTTTTGAAAAAAGGCTCAACTGTTCCTAAGCCTTCGATATAAATCTTTAAGAAATCCTCACCGTTTTTTTCAAAAGTAAAATTCACTGCTGGATGGATGTCTTTCGTTTTTTGTTTTATGTAGTAGATTATCTCCTCTACTATACGATGCGATGGATACTTAATTTGTAGGTTTGTTTCAATCTGTTCAATCAACTTATTCAGTCGAGGCATTTTTAGCAAGCCCAAATTGTTTATCAATATTTTTGCACACCAATTGTATGAACTCTTGTTCTTTCTCGGCGGGCACTCGTGCACCCGCGGCTATGTCGTGACCGCCTGCTTCCACTCCTTCTATTTGCGCTGCTGCCTCACTAAGGGCCTTTCCTACGTCTATACCCATGCTTACCAATTTTTCAGTCGCACGTCCTGAAATTTTAATAAAGTCTTCATCTTCCTGAAACGCGATTCCAAGGACAACTTTTTCTGAGGAGAGCGTGTTACTGCTTCTAGCTAGACTCACTAATGTTCCAATTATTCGTTGGTCCACGAGACCTTTCCCGTCAAATATCTGTAAATTCTCAAGATCAGTTATTTTTTCTGTATTGTCGCTTATGAGTGAAAGGTAATCGGAAAGTTGAGTACGATAATTTGAGAGGATTTCTTCCGCATCTTTATAGGCTCTTCCACGATCACCCATGCATAGTGCAATACCCACACCTGCGTATCCCAATCTGCCGCACGCATTAAGGCAATATGCGAATTCTCGTGCATCACGTAGAATGCCTCCCTTTTTTTCTTTAATGAGGGTAAACACGTTCCCCACGATGCTTTGCGCTTTTTCTGAAGGGACACCATGTTGTAAACTTCGCGTAATGAGTGCACTAACTAACTTTGTGCGCTCGTCAGTAGTTAAATCAGCTATAGTTCTCCATTCATCCCCTTTTTTCAACGGGATCTGTAGTTCTACTAATAACTTGAAGCACGCATCACGATTTCCAGTAATACTTGGAATATAAGGATCACTGTACTCTAAAGAAATATGAATTGGTCGTGTCGCTCTACCAAACAACCTTAAGTCTTTCTTAACTTCAAGGATTTTCGCACTTATTGCGTCTTCAACGATTCTCGTGTTTAATCCGGTGAATGCACCCTGTTCTCCCTTATCTTGTCGATCTCCAATCGCCCCAATCACTGCCAGCGCGGATAAGTCGAGGTTTTTAGCATCCATTGCAAGAGTTGCAAAATAGCTTACTCCAGCACCGCTTAGGTCGTATGATCCGTTAATTTCAAAAAGGTGTGGATTTAGTTGAAGAACTCCATCTTCAGTACCCACCGGAGGGTGATGATCCAAAATTATTACTTTAGTTGCTTCTGTATCAATATACTTCTTCACGAGCTCTAATTGACCTGATCCCAGATCTGTAAAAATAAAGAGCTTAACATGATCTGTCTCTTCTGATAGTGTCGCCAATATGTTTTCTTCAAGTTGACGAATAATTTGTATGTGAAAGTCTGCTTCAGCCCGATATAATGAAATTCCAATAATTCCTGCAGCCGTTATCCCATCAGTATCTAGATGGGAAATTATTTTGATCTGATCGTTATTTTTTATTCCTTCTTTAATGGCATCAGCAACCTCTTTTGCTTTTGTGAAAAAATTATCATATTTCTCTTCCATTGCCGCCACCATCGAAATACGACTATGTGGAGATCATTTTTACTGATTTTCTCTTTTAATAAGTTATTTTATGTAGACAATGTTTCGAAGTCCAGAATTTGTGTGCAACAAATGAATACTGCTCTAAAAAATAATATAAAAATATTAATATTATACCTTTTAGCTTTTATTCCGTTAAATCGAAAGTACATCAAGAAATAAAAAATTAAAGACTCTTACTTTATCTGATTAATTGAGCTACTTTCTTAGGATCATATTTCCACTTGGGATCGATCTTCTTTGTTCTGCGGTAATACTTTGAGAGCCTATGGATTTTAGCCTCTGTTAGTTGAAGACCTCTTTTTGAGTGGAGATCCTTTGGATTTGCCTCCATGTGGTTGCGGAGATTCCAAGCTTTTTTAATGAGGTTTAATATGTCTTCTGGTAGGGCGGAAAGTATATCATGCTCTTTTAAATGTTGAGCCAGGCTCTTTCCTGTTTGAAGTTTCACTGACGGGATACCATACTGATCTCTAAGAATTGTTCCGATCATCGCCTGCGATTCACCCGCTTTTGCAAGCTTAACAATTATATCGTCAACTTCTTCTGGTGTATAATCAACCCACACAGGCGATTTTGTCCTGGGCGGTCTTTTACTTGCACTCTTGCCCCGTGCTCTAGTATGCATTCTAGCCATTTAAGTTTCCTCCACAAGATTGCCTCTGGATTTCTAAGTTTTATGTTTTTTCAGATTTTTTTTAAAGTTTGGATAAAGGCTTTTAGATTTGAATGTTTTAAAAAGGTTACCAAAAGAAACTCGGTTGAATTCTAAAAACTTGCTATTCTAGCAGGAGACTTTGTAACCATTTAGAAATTATTTAAAACTTGAAGTTAACACTTTTAACTAATCCACAACGAACGTTTTACATCTCCTCTTAATATTGATTATATGAATTTTGATACCTACAGAAATTTAATGAGTTATCTATTTATGATTCTAAGTTTTCAGATGAGTTTAAGGTGTGAGTTATAATTATTCCTAGATAATATCTCGGAGTGTTTTCAGCCGTGCCCCTTATGAGCAGAACAATTAAAGAAGCTGTGAAAAAGTTAGGTGCCGATTTGGTTGGTATAGTCTCTGTTGATGAAATCGATGATGAAAATATAAAAACAGAAATAAAAAACTTGGTAGATGATGCACGTGCTTTAATTTTATTTGGAAGACGCTTTGAACATATAATGATTAAAGAATGTGATGAAGAAAGCGACGATTACCAGATTACAATAAGTAAGACCTTAAAATTGATTTCACGAAAACTTGTTAGATTTATTTTTAGAAGTGGTTTTACTTCAAAAATTCTATTTGATCCTGAAAAAATGAGCGAAAGTCAGCTGATAAATATAAAGCAACTTGCAGAACTTGCTGGATTAGGGCAAATTGGATTTAATAATCTGCTTTTGACACCAGAGTTTGGACCACGAATTTTAATTGCAGCAGTAGTTACTGATGCATTATTAGAGCCTGATAAGAAGAACGAATTAACGATCTGTTTGGAATTCAAAGGGACTTCTTGTAAAAAATGCGCGGACGCATGTCCAAAATTGGCAATAAGCTTTACAGGGCGATTTTATGAGGCTAAATGCCTTAATCAGCTCAATGAAGATCTAAAGTTATATCCGTCTTATTGCTGCACTTTGTGTATTACATCATGTCCTATAGGACATCCTGATTCTTCTGAGCAATAGATAACTTTCATCATTTTAAAGAATCTAACAGAAGCCCTATGTCTTTTTGTGCTCGTTTTAGTAACTTTATCGCTTTCTTCTTGTTTTTTTCATCTAATTCGTGAAAAGGTGTCGTTTTTTGCCAAATCTCTCTTAAACTAGTCAATGCATAAAGTGCATCAAAAGTAAGAGTAACTAATTGATCACTCATTTCATCCACCATTCCCAATCAAAAATGTAAATGAAGCCGGGGGGAGGAATTGAACCCCCGTAAAGCGGATCTGCAGTCCACCGCCTCTAAGAGGGAAATATTTCCAGCCTCTAGGCTACCCCGGCATATTCTTCTCTTCAATATGCATACGTTAATTGCCTCATCGATCAAATGCTTCTTCGCCTAGTAGAGGAGCAATATAAAAACCTTACTGATTTATTGAGGAAAATTAAAACAGAGTAACAGTATCACAAACCCTATCCAAGGTAACTAACGGTAGTTATCTTACTAGGCTTCAGCCCTCCTCTGAACACCGAAGCGGGCGATTTGTGGTGTTACGGGTTCCCTCACCAACTGACACGGCTGGGGTGAGTTCATCCCCGCTTATGGGTCTACTGTTCGAGAAAGACTCCCGTGTGCATGAAGTCTTCCGACCCGTCGAACTCACACTCTTGTCGGCATACTTCCCCTCCAAGAGCGGCTTTATCAACCACTGGTCGAGTCCGACCTCATCTCGTAGTGAAAAGATGAGCTTGAAAGCTAGATTCAGGGCCGCATTAATATCCGCCTGGAGTTGGGCGCCACAGTCATGGCAGAGCAGTAATGCTTGGAAAGGACGTTCTGTATTCCGCGAGTTACATTTACAACACGTTCTGCTCGTCCACGTTTCGTGGATAGCGACCACCTGATCCTCAGACAACCCCAACCGTTGAAGTTTATAGCACAACATCTCAGTAATCCGTGCAAAGGACCAGCGATGCAATTCTCGGCGATGTTTCCGTGACTTGCCGTCACCCTTCCGCCGTGAATTACGAATCCCTTTTAACCGGCCAATCGCTACATAGACACGGTACCTGTGCGCCAGCCGTTGAACCCACCGTATAAGTTGAGCTGTTAGTTCGTGGTCGTATTGAATGGCGAGTTGTTTCCGTCGGCGGCTTAAGATCCTCAATTTGCGGGTGATCCCATAGTTGGATTTTCCTAGCCGCCGATAGTGCTCTTTCTGCCGTTGTAGAGCTGCAATCTGGTTATCTAATTCATTAATTGCTCGATTTTTCTCTTTTGATTCAAAAAAGCGAATATTCCGCGCAGTAAGTTCCCCAGACCCGTCAGCAGTCAGGAGCACGGCTACTGCTGCTTTCTTGATCCCCAGATCTACACTTACCACTGCAAGCGGTTTTGTGTGAGATTGGGGTTCTGGGTCGGGGTATTTCAAGGTTACATGCGCATACCAGCGCGCATTTTCATGTTTAATTAATTGCACCGTTTTAGCTGCAGCACCATTTATCAGATTCACATGATACGCCGATGGATTGAGAGGCAGCCAGAGGTGTTTCCCCTTTTCAGGATAATAGACTTCTAACCAATAACGGGTGATTGTGGTCTGCCGCTTACGCAAGAATGCAGTTGTTCCCAGGTTCATTCGTCGGGGTAATCGTCCCTGCTGATATGTTGGAGCTTGACAGGGCCGGGAGGGTTTTTTCTGTGTCTCCCACCAATTTAATACCTGCGCCAATTCGCTCTCCAGGTTCAGATATTTGTTTTTCTGCATGATTTTCCAGTAAATGCGCTCATGATCTAAGAGTTGCTCGCAATAGCTGTGCCACATCGCGACCGCAGTGTCCCGGCACTCTTTTAATTCTCGCACCGTGATTCTCCCATGAAACTGCTTCTTTAAGTCATACTTGACCCTAGGACGCCCTTTAGTGGTCTTCAACTTCCCATCTTTCCGTTGGCGTGTAATTGGTTTGCTGGTTAAGGTCAACTGATCCAGTTTACTGAGAGAAATTTGGCGTCCTTCGTATCC
>JAECRW010000212.1 GCA_016294985.1 Candidatus Sifarchaeum marinoarchaea
AATTGTATTTTATAAAATAAATCCATTTTGTTTGCGGTCTAGTTCAATCTTAAAGATTTTAGGAAAGAATAATAAGTAAATAGAAATGCTTTTAATTCGTATAGATGAATACTAAATATGCTCCTCAAATATTGGGAACAAATATTCGCAGATACGAAAGATTTAGCTCATTTTTCGCTTTATCAAAGTTCGTCAAGCGTGGAGCTTATATTTCATCTTAAATATTTTCTAGTAGCCTAAATGTGGTATGACTATGACCAAGCTATGTTTTGTCACAGGTGGCGTATTGAGTGGATTGGGAAAAGGTATAACGACCTCGGCTATTGGCAAATTATTGCAATTCCGAGGCTTTCATGTTGACGTTATCAAAATCGACCCTTATTTAAACGTCGATCCAGGCACACTTAATCCGATAGAGCATGGAGAGGTGTTTATAACAGATGAGGTATGGGAATTCAACCCTGCTCCCGGTTTCGTCTACAGGATAGCGGAAATTGATCAAGACGCAGGCACATACGAACGGTTCCTCGACCATCCATTTCACCCATCGCAAAATATTACTAGTGGTCAAATTTATCTTTCTGTGATTGTGCATGAACGCGTTGGAAAGTTTCTTGGTCGTACAATTCAGATAGTGCCTCATATTACAGATGAAGTAAAATCTCGTATTAGGAACATCGCAAATAAAGAGGATCCCGACGTATTGCTCATTGAAATTGGCGGTACAGTCGGTGATATTGAGGCGATGCCATTTCTTGAGGCAATTCGTCAGTTGCGCCTCGAACTTCCAAAGCATGATACTTGCTTAGTCCATGTAACGCTTATTCCTTATTTGGAATCAGTTGGTCAACTAAAATCAAAACCTACCCAACACTCAGTGCGCACTCTTCAAGGAATGGGACTTCAGCCAGATATTATCGTTGGAAGAGCAAGAGAATCATTATCAAAAGAGATCAAACGTAAAATTAGTTTGTACTGTAGTGTTCCCGAAAAAGCAGTAATAAGCAATCCTGATCTCAGCCCAATTTATGACCTTCCACCTTATTTTGAACAACAAAATATGGGGAATTATTTATGCTCTTTACTTCAGTTGTCCTATGATTGCAAACCCGCCATAGATGACTGGATTGAAATGGTAAATCTCTTTAAGAACGCCAAACGTACTATCAATATTGCTATGCCTGGAAAATATACGAGCATTATTGACAGTTATGTTAGTATAAACGCTGCATTGCAAGACGCAGGAGCGCATTTGGATGCAAAAGTAAACATCAATTGGATCGATACAGAAGCTATTGAAGAAGATCCTGATAAAATTCGCGTTCTAGACTCATGCGATGGCTGCTTACTCACACCAGGCTTTGGATCGAGAGGAGTTGAAGGTATGATTCAAACTGCTAGCTATGCTATTCAAAAAAACATACCATATCTTGGTATCTGCTTTGGTGCACAACTTCTAACTGTTGCGTTCGCACGAAGTATAATGGGTTGGAAAGAGGCACATACAACAGAAGTTGATGCCGAAACGCATGTACCTGTTATAGATTTCCTTCCTGAGCAAAAAATTATCCAAGAAAAAGGCGGAACCATGCGACTTGGTGCACATAAGATCATTATTCAAGAAGGAACAAAACTCTGGGATGCATACCATCAATCAGTTATTCACGAACGTTTTCGTCATAGATACCACATAATTGAGGAATATACAGGCCAGATGAAAGAGAAGGGCTTCATTACCAGTGCTTATGATGAAACGGGGAAAATTGTTAATGCAATCGAAATAAATACCCATCCGTTTTGCGTGGGAGTACAGTTTCATCCTGAGTACACCTCTCGACCAAACAGACCAAATCCTCTGTATTTTGCCTTCATAAAACATGCACTGGAGAGATCTACAATCAGAATGAATGCCAACGAATGAATATTATGTGAATTCCACTTTTCCGTCTATATGTAGTCTCTTAGGATGTAAGAAGAAGAAAGGACTTGCAATATAAAATTTCATAAAGGGAAAAAGAATATGTACATCAAGTCGCTTCATAATGAACTTGGCGAGATTGTAAGAAAGCTAAAACAACTTGAAAGAGATAAAGAAATGTTTAGCATGCTTCTCAGGGGAGGGCTAGAGCAGATTGATTTAAACGAGTTTCCAAAACTTAAAGAAGACGGACTCATTGAGAGAAAATTAGTGACAAAGTTAGAACCTCCAACGAGTTTGACTGGTCTTAAGATTGCCGCAGTTGATGGAGGCGTGGTATCACGCTCCTACCACGCGATAGATATCATTCTCACAAAAGCCGTTGCGGTGCTGTTCCACTTTTCTCAAGATAAACCAGTTGTTAGATATTATCCAGCGGATGTTCCGCCGCTGAACGTACTCGTTAATTACATACCAGTATCGAGAACAGAGATTGAAACCTCTTCTAGTTTAGAACGCGCAATTGAAGAGGTAAAAACAGCCATAGGTGTTTTGGATTATGCTAAAATTGATACACTTATTATGGATGGATCGATCTATCCCCAACAATACGATATATTCGCCACATCCACTATTGCTGCAAGAGGAGAACTCCTGGCGAGATTTTATGAAAAAC
>JAECRW010000213.1 GCA_016294985.1 Candidatus Sifarchaeum marinoarchaea
ATTTCAGGCAAGGCCTGATCAAAGTGATTGTGTGCACTACAACTCTTTCTGCAGGGATCAATGTTCCTGCTAGACTTGTTATATTAAAAGACACAGAAATTACAAAGAAAGAATCGATAATCCGCAAACTAAATTCAAACGAAATATTTCAAATATTAGGGAGAGCAGGGCGTCCAGGGCTTGATGAAGAAGGAATAGGTATCATATTAGTGGACAAAGAAGAAGATAAAGAATATCTTGAAGCAACTATGTATGCTAAAACCTCTGAAGGTGAGAAAACTGAACGATATGAACCAATTCTCAGCCAATTTGACGAAATATCGACATTAAGGGAACAAGTTCTTGTTAAGGTGTATGAGAAAAAGGATGCGGGATTGAGTGAAGAGGAATTGATTTTATTCTTTAAACGAACGTTTTGGGCGTATTTAGAACGGAAAGCGGGTAAGGAACCACTCCCTAAGTATTCAGGAAGAAGCATTGGAGAAATCTTGTCGGAAGTTGAACCTAAAGAATTACTTGAAAGAGCAGAGTTATTGCTTTCTGATGTGGCGCTGCTTGATGCATCGAAAAATCGATTGCTTGGTCGAGTTGGAAATTATATTGTTTCCTTTGATGAGAAAAAGGGACATTACTGCAATTGTGGGGTTAAGAATTCTCAAAGTATATGTCCTCACCGTATTGCTTTTGTATTATTTTGTGACAAGCATGAAGAATTAGATGTTTATACAAAAACAATTGTGAGAAATGCGCTTGAAAAAGACATTTTTACCTATCTAAATCAAGCAGGCCTTATAAAAATAAGAGATGGCAAATATTTTATCACCGACTTTGGAAGAGCCGCAGTTTTGTATTATATCCGACCTGAAACAAGCCAACTCATACGCAACGTGCTTCTTAATACTCCTGAATACACAACAGAATGTGTTCTCTTACTGAGCGCTAAAATTCTAACAAAAGAGTTTTCTATTAAATATTCAGTAACTGAGTTATTCGATTGCTTGTCAGATTGGATCAATGAAAATGACTTTAATGAAGTTCTTAAAATTATTGAGCCTGGGGACTTCGAATCGATCAGATCATCGATAAACTGGATTCTTAACGCCATCTTAGGGATAGGACGCAGTATGGGAAGCGATATTGAAAGATCATTAGAACAAATAGTGAAATCTCTAATTGAACGGATTCGAGTAGGTGTCAAAGAGGACTTAACAAAAATCTCACCATTTTTTGAATATACTGACAGAAAAAAGTTAAGACATCTATATGAACTCGGTATTAGAACCGTTGCGGATCTAATTAATAAAAAAGAGGTAATCTAAACTCATTGGTAATTTTTAGTGGAAAATCTCCACACAGAATTCACTTCTTCTATAAATTTTTTTTGCACATTTTTTTATCAGATTTCTTCATTTAATTCTATAATCCTTTCTTCATAGAAGAGCCACATTCAGGACATTTCATTGAATAACAAGGTTGTCTTACACTTGGCTGTAACTTATTACCACAGTTAGGGCATAAACATTCTCCTAAAGGACAAGACCAGGTGCACTCCCAATTTCCTCTTTACTCAACAAATCATCTCCTTTAATAATAATTCTCTATAGAGTTAGGTAACTTAAAAAATTGTGTAACAGTTTTTGATGAAATGTTTTTTATTGATTTTACGAATTGCGAAAGAATTCAAATTCTGTATAAAATAGAGACTAAGTAATGATAAGATGAAAAATAATGAAATATAGAATAATCCTGTCGATGATTATTCCATATCTTCATCCCAGTCTACTTCATCCCATTTTATCTTTTTTATTTTCTCTTCTTCTTCTTTTAATTTCTTTCTCTCTTCTTCTCTCTTACTCTTCTCTTCTTCGCTCATAGAAAATCCCTCCAATTCTGCTAATTTATCTTTTATTGCATCCTTTTACAATAATAATCCTATCTATGGGTTTCCTTAGTTGCTTCATTTTATACAAATCAATTATTTAGTGCCCTTTTCTTTTTGCCGAATTGTAGGCACATGGCTTCCTCCATGACCACATTTACACATGAATTCATCCCAGTCTATTTTATCCCAGTCTATCTCTTTTAGTTTTTTTTCTTGCTCATTTAACCTCTTTCTCTCTTCTGTGATATCGCCCAAAGAATTTCCTCCTACACATCCGCGTAGTCTTCAGTTCTACCAATAGGGGATGCTATCGGTTCAGACAACATAAATATTTTACTAAAGTGACATGAGCGTTTCATCTCAGAATTAATCTCCTCGGAATCATGACTAATTAAATTTATAAGAATTAGCCGATTAATGAAACGTAGTGATGCTAATGGAAGATGATTGTGTATTCTGCGGAATTATAAGCAACAAAAAACCCGCAAGTGTAATCTATTCAGACGACAAAGTAATCGCGTTCATGGTAATCCGACCAATTAATCCTGGACACTTGGTTGTTATTCCAAAAACTCATGCTCCAAGTTTATCGGAATTGGAAGAAGAAATAGGAGCACACATGTTCAAAATCGCACTACGTATTGCAAAAGCTATCAAGAAATCAAGCATAAAATGTGAGGGAACAAACT
>JAECRW010000214.1 GCA_016294985.1 Candidatus Sifarchaeum marinoarchaea
TTTTTCTCTTTAATATAAGAGTATATTAGTCAATCCTAACTATTAAAAACTTTTTTTTAAGGCATATAAGAGTAACTTGGCTTATGATTTTTTGTTTACGATCTTTTTGAAATAGACGAAACAATATTTCATAACTTAATAAAAAATGCAATGATGTTGCAAGAGCATTATTCATGCAAAATCGTTTGAAAAACGCAATAATGTTGCAAGAGCATTATTCGTACTTAAGAGACATGATATCCTTTCTTACACTAGCGTGTATAATTTGTGTATCTAGGGGAAAATTTTTAGAACATACCAATGTCATATAAAGAGGGACAAAGATCATTTTAGAAACCGTTTCTTACACTAGAGTGTATAATTTCTGTGCTCATAAAAGTAACGAAGAGGCAAATGCATGATTCAAAATGAAAGAAAATGGACTTATGAACTAATAATTGAAAAAATACCTCCCTTCAAATACCTCCCCCGACATTTTGATGTTTTGGCTCAGTTAATCATCATGGCAATAACCGGTAGTGCCATCAACTACGTTTTTGGTTTACCATTCGTGTCATTAGTTTATGGCTTATGGATCATCTTTGTCGTGATCCTACAGAGCACAATTGCGATATATTACGGTCCAGCGCTTCGAACGTTACATCCTCCTATCAATCCAGTGGAGAAAATCACGTTTGAAAAATATCGAGAACAAATGTTCGACTCTAAGATAATACTTACAATTGGTTTGATCATATTCATTGGTGGTGCTGGATATTTTTTGACTCCCAGTTTGGGCCTAAAATCATTTAGCGGTTGGCTAGGCGGCAATTTAAATCCCGTTCTATTAGTTTTCGTATTTCTTCTGTGGTGGGATCTCGCTTACCGGACAGGCTTAGGTCTGTACACAACCTTCTTATCTTTTGTCAAAAGTATACAACTTTTTTCAGCCGCTAAGTTAAGGGGCCCAATGGAGTACATGCCTATGGTCAACATAAGAACCTTCATAAAGGTTAGTTTGGCAAACATTTTATTTGGTGTTGTTGCACTTCTTCTTCTTCTTCCAACATCAGGATTGGTATTCAGGATTGGTATGGATGAGATACTCTTCGCAGTTACGATTACATATTTCCTTTTAGTCATTATTTTAGGCTCTCTAGCGATAGGAATTGTTGACGCTATTCCAAAACTTCCACCACATATTATTAAGCTCCTAAGAGACTCAGATTTCGCATATGTTGGGATTAGTGTGCCATTTAAATTCACTCATGTGACACCTGTTATTTTTGTATTTGATGGACGATCGTTATATTTAGCAACATCCAAAGAATCTCAAAAGTTGAAAGATTTGAAGAAAAACAAAAAACTAGCATTTTTAGTTGACCACAGAGATCCTACTGAAAGCTATAATAATGAAGCAATACTAACTCTTGGGCGAGGAAAAGTCTACAACTTTATTGAAACATTAATCCAAGGCATTCGAATGCTTAGGGTTAGACATCTCTTCGCGCTTAAGTACCCAAGATATATGAGCGCGTACAAAATGAAGGATAAACACGTGCCTTTAGCGTGGAAAACAAAGCCGTTTATCAGTCGACGATTGATTAGAGTGGATCCTGACCGAATGATTTACTGGCATGGGGTCAAGAAAATTGATATTAGCGCGGCTTTATGAAAGGAGGAGGAAAACGTGAAAACTATAGGTCAGCAAAAAATCCCCGAAGAAATGTTAGAATTATTGAAGAAAGGCATCTTTGCATATCTATGCACTACAGACAGAAGATCCTGGATGCCCCACATTGTAACGATATTTTATGTATTAGATCCAAATACACAAGACATTTACTTCATTACCTCTCCAACATCGAAAAAATATCGAAATTTGTTAGATTACCCACGAATTTCTCTGACCATTGACGAAAGGGATGTCCAAAACCCATTCAACAACGAAGGAATCCTTGTAAGAGGAACGGCACGGTCAATTTATCAGTTTTGGTCGCCAGAATTAAAATTAACTTTAAAAACTATTGAAAAAGATCAAAGAGGTATAAAATTTTTCACGAGATATACAGCACGTGAAGATTATGAAGAGTCAGAAAGATCCCTGATTGTACGAATACTTTCATTATTTCAAAAAAAATACCCCCAATTTCTCTCAACTCCAGGTCGGGATGTGGAGGTTGTTACAGGTAGTTTAGAAAGAGTAATGGTACAGCTAAGTATAGCAAGTATTTCTTACTGGCGAGGCCCAAAATTTAAGAAATTTAAGATGGCGTGATCGACTTTGTTGAAAAAACAGGGCTATTAGAGGGCCTCAATCAGATCTGTTCACTTACTGCAGCCATCTCTCTCCTGACTTGTTGAATTTCAGCCCTTGCCAATGCACCAGTTTCTGGAGAAACATTTGCTCTTGTTCCTGAAACGATAGAATCTGATAAAATTTAAGACTTTTTTTTCTCTCCGGCGGGTATGGACATGTCACCTCACAGGAAGCCATAGATTGTTCTCAACGCTTCGATACCTTTCACTTCTCGCGGTAGTAACGGCACAATTGTCAGCATACCATCGTAGCGTTTGTAGAGTTGGTCCAAG
>JAECRW010000049.1 GCA_016294985.1 Candidatus Sifarchaeum marinoarchaea
CTATTTCTATGTAGATTACACTGCCGCAAATCCTAGGCGTACTGTGATTGCTCGCTATCAAGTCGATGCCAATAATCCAGATAAAGCGAACAAAAATACTGAGCACGTTATCTTGGAAGTTAAGCAACCTTATAGTAATCATAATGGCGGACAAATAAGCTTTGGACCAAATGGCTACTTATACATTGCCCTAGGGGACGGTGGGGGAGGAGGTGACCCTGACGGTAACGGACAAAGCCGCCAAACCTTACTTGGATCAATCCTTCGAATCGATGTAGATAACCCTAGTAATGGACGAAAATATGGAATTCCTAGCGATAATCCGTTCATAGGAAACACCGAAGGATATCGAGAAGAAATCTACGCTTATGGCTTAAGAAACCCTTGGCGATTTAGTTTTGATCCAGAAACCGACTGGCTGTGGGCAGCAGATGTCGGACAGAATAAATGGGAAGAAATTGACATCATTGAAAGCGGTAAGAACTACGGTTGGAATGTTATGGAAGGTATGCATTGCTTTAAGCCTTCCACAGGATGCAATACTACTGGACTTGAATCACCGATCTGGGAATATGGTCACGATGTTGGTCACTCCATAACTGGTGGGTTTGTCTATCGAGGAACCAAAATCCCCCAATTGATTGGATCTTATGTCTATGGAGATTATGAATTTGGACAGATCTGGGCGCTCCAGTATGATGGCACAAGTAATCCTGTCAATACTCTATTGTTTGAAACAGATTATGAGATTTCATCTTTTGGAGTTGACGAAAACAACGAGTTATATATTTGCGATTATAATGGAATGGTATATACTTTCGTTATTACTTAAGTTATTACTTAATTTGAAAGAATAAAAGAAATTGTGTTAGGTGATTGAATGGAAATTAAAGGGTTGTTAGACGATTTTCCAACTACAAAGACCGTTGATTATTTGAATGCTGCGAGTATTGGACTCGTTCCTAATCCCGTTATTAAAAGATCGACAGAAATTGAAACCGAGTTAGCAAAGGGTGGGACTTTAGCTTTAGATGAGGAAAAGGAAACCTTGATTTATGATGGCCTTAGGGAAGAGGGGGCTAAACTTTTTAGTTGTGATGCAGAGGATATTGCTATTTTTAACAGCACTACAGAAGCTTTGAATTGTTTTGCATGGAGTTTAGATTTGAAGGATGGCAAAGTCATATCTACAGGTGTTGAATTTCCAAGCGTTACTTATCCTTGGCTAAGAATCGCACGAAAAGAAAATGTCAAAGTGAAGCTTATCACTGCTGAAAACTGGCGTATTCCAATAGACGTTGTATTGAATGAAATCGATGAAAACACAAGAGTTGTTGTTTTAAGTCATGCAGAATATCTTACTGGTCAGAAATTCGATAATGATGATATTAAGAAGATTGCAAAAAGAATCCATGAAATTGGTGGCTTACTAGTCGTTGATGGCATACAAGCAGCAGGGTATTTGCCAATAAATGTAAGAGAGTTGGATGTCGACATTTATATCGCAGGTAGTTACAAATGGTTGCTTTCTCCCTTTGGAACAGCAATAGCATACGTAGCTAAGAAACTTTGTGATAAATTAGAACCTGCACTTGTAGGCTGGCGATCCACAGAAGATATGTGGAATTTCAACGCTCAAGAATTGAGTTATGCGTCCACATCAAGGAAGTTTGAATACAGTTCTAGCGCCTACTCTGTAAAACTAGGTCTCGCAGAATCAATCAAATATCTTAGAAACATTGGTATAAAAAACATCCATGATCATAACAAGAAGTTAGTAGATATATTAGCTGAGGAGTTAATTTCAATAGAAAACGTTGATATCGTAACACCTGAAGATAGGTGTTCAATATTAACGTTCGGACTTAAAGACAAAGATAGTAAAATAGTTGCCAAAGAATTACGTAATTTGAAGAGACCCATTGAATTCAGTTTAAGATTAGGACTGCTAAGAATTGCTCCTCATATCTATAATACTGAAGCAGATATTCTTCACTTCGTAGAGAACTTAAGAGAAATTCTTTGAATGGTTCAAAAAGTTTACTACGATATTCTTTGTAATGATCATAAAACTATTACAAAAGGGAAGTGTTTGTTTTGAATTATTGGGAAAAATTAAAAGACCTTGAAGCTAAAGAGATCGCCAAAGGAATTAAGAGAAAGCTATTCTATTGTGAGAATGATCCGAGAATGATGATTGTATGTTTGGAGATAGAGTCTCCACCGGTGACGTTCCCAATGCATAAACACGAGCATGAGCAGTTAGGATTTGTCCTACAAGGAAAAGCAAAATTTACGATAGGCGAGGAAACAAAAATAGTAGAAAAAAATACGTTCTACAAAATTCCCTCAAATGTTGAACATGGGGCGGAGATCTTAGGGCCAGAAAAAGGGGTTTTCATTGACATCTTCACACCAATACGTAAGGACTTTCTTGAAGGGGAAAAACCGTTTTATTTTGAGGAAAAAAATGATTAATAAACTCACGAGCTAGTTCGGAGGCATTAAATGAAAATTACGGATGTTAAAGTGATTAAGTTAGGTGTTCAACTGCCGAAGCCTCTAGGCCTTTCTAAAGGCAGAGAATTCAACTTTAGAGGAGCCGCTTTAGTGATCATCGATACAGATGAAGGAATACAGGGTATCGGAGAAGGCTATGGACCAGAATCATATATTGTCAAGACGATAGTTGAGCAAAAATTAAAGCCGTGGTTGATCGGTCAAGATCCGCTAGACATAGAAAGACTTTGGTGCAGGATGCTGACGACCACTGTTTACTGGGATCAAAAAGGCCAAGGGGTGTCAGCAGTTAGCGGAGTTGACATGGCGCTTTGGGACATCGCCGGAAAACATTATGGTGCGCCAATCTACAAACTTCTTGGCGGCGATGCCAGAGGAAATGGAAAGGTGCAGGCTTACGCCAGTGATCTGTTCTGGGATACCCCTGAAATTATGGCTGAATCAGCTCGTAAGTTTGCACTACAAGGATTTCC
This sequence comes from Candidatus Sifarchaeum marinoarchaea, assembly GCA_016294985.1. Taxonomy (GTDB): domain Archaea; phylum Asgardarchaeota; class Sifarchaeia; order Borrarchaeales; family Borrarchaeaceae; genus Borrarchaeum; species Borrarchaeum marinoarchaea. The sequence continues at coordinate 2,994 of JAECRW010000049.1, forward strand.
TGCGGTTAAGACCCATCTAGGACGCGGGCTAACAGAGGATGAAAAAAGAGTCAAGGCGATAAAAGATGTTATAGGGGATGTTGACTTGATGATAGACATGAATTGTGGTTATAATCGAGTGGAAGCGCTCAAGGTGGGGAAAATGCTTGAAAAATACGATATTTACTGGTATGAAGAACCTTTATCTCCGTACGATATAGCTGGTTTAGCATATTTAAAGGATAAACTTGACATTCCTATTGCGACAGGTGAAAACGAATATACAAAATGGGGATTCAAAGAACTCTTTCTTAAGAATGCTGTAGACTTCGCCATGCCAGATATAATGAGGTGTGGTGGAATTACTGAGACTAAGAAGATATGCGCTCTGGCAGAAGCATTTGATGTGATCTGCACTCTCCACAACTACACTACAGGTGTTGGACTGGCAGCAACGCTACAAGTGATGGCATGCACACCTAACTGCGAATGGTTAGAGTTTGATGTGACCGATTATGTTCTATACGAATCTCTTCTGAAAAACCCTCTTGAAATCGATGGAAAAGGTATGGTTAAAATTCCAACAGATCCAGGTTTAGGAGTTGAGTTGAAGAATCATCTTATTGATAATTATTTAATTACTTAGACTAATTTACTTTCATTTACTTCTCATTTTGTTAAGTTTAGGGTAATTATAAAAGGATTAAGCTGAAGAAGTGGATGCAAACGTGATTGTAATTTCAGCATTAATTGAAGAAAAGGTGAAATAAATGGGCACTCCTCCATGGCGTATCAATGAAGTATTGGAAAGAGCACAGAATGGCCCTATCTGTTTGGAAAAAGATTTTGATCTCAAACTTCTTGTCCCCGAACTTAGGCGGATTATTAAGGAGTATGACATCTCTTTCGACCCAAAGTCACCAGTTCCAAGTGATAATAATCTAGCCGATAGTCTTTGGAAGGCTGCTATGGATCTTTATCTTGAAGTGGGGACGCTTTGCACTGATACCCATCGCAGGATTCTTTTTACGGAAGATGAGATGAAAGAAGCATTAGGAAATTTCCCTGGAAAGTTTACGCTGGGTTTTGGACGTGACTCTAAAGAAATTTCGAGTAGGCAGATCGAGGATCCTCGAAAACCTTTCTGTCTTTTCTCACCTGATATCACTTGTGATGAAGATCTTTTTGTCCCAATGTCGATGGCATATTTGCAGGAACCTTTAGCTGATGGCGTTTGCGCTCCCATCCTTGATGAGGTTGAGGGAATGCCTATTCGATCTGGTTTTCCTTCAGAAGTGAAAGGATCTGTTGCTCATGCCATGATGTTTCGGGAAGCTGCAAGAAGAGTCGGACGACCTGGTATTTTTCTCAAAAGCGTAGGAACTGCTGAATCAGACGCCGCTCAAATTGCAGCCAGCAACTCCGAATGGGGAGAAAGATTGACTGATGGTCGCTTCGTGGCTAGTGTGACTGAACTAAAAGTGAATAACTCACTATTGAACAAAATGGTACATTTTCATACTTACGGTTGCTTCGTCGGTGCTCTTACAGGTCCACTTCTAGGAGGATATTCAGGAGGACCAGAGGGAACTGCCATTGTTGGTGTTGCCTATCATCTACAAGGGTTAGTTGTGAACCAAGCACATTTTATGAATTATTTTCCAATTCATTTAAAACACACCTGTAATACAATGCGTGAGCTCTTGTGGGTTATATCAACAACCTATCAGGCGTTGTGCCGTAATAGTAATTTAGTCTCTATGTCAAACGGATTTACAGCCGCTGGACCGTGTACCCCAATGGTCTTGAGAGAGGCGGCTACACATGGTCTTGTTTCAGTTGTTTCAGGTGCTAATCTTTGGGAAATTGCCGTTGCCAAAAATTTACACAAAAACTACGCTACACCCTTGGAAGCGAGGATGGCAGCTGAAGTGGGATGCGGTGCTGCTACAAAGAAGATCTCTCGAGAAGACGCAAATGATTTGAGTCTCACTCTTCTCAAAACCTATGAACAGAACATCGAGAATGCCCCTCTGGGAAAAACCTTTAGGGAATGTTATGATGTACGAAGATGTAAACCTTCAGTTGAATATTTGGATCTTTATAAAAAAACACGCAAAGAGCTTGAGGACCTCGGCGTTCCGTTTGTTTACTAATCGCTTTGAATTTGAAAAAATATTCATAGTTAAATGTTGTGCTTATTTAATATTCCAGTTTTAATGAAAACGATTCATGTTATTGGATGAGGTAAAAAAATGAAACGTGGTTCAAAAATTTTTGAGGAGAGTTTAGTTAAGCATGATATAGATCATATTTTTGGTATTCCAGGCGGAGACGTTATGGAAATCATTGATGATTTAGATGATGTAGAGTTTGTTTCAACTCGCCATGAAGAATGTGCAGGTTTTATGGCAGCGGGATACGGGCTTGCAAAACAAAGACCAGGCGTTGCATTCGTTAGGGGAGGTCCGGGTGCAGCGAACCTTGTAATTAGCGTAGCAAATGCCTTTCAATGCTATCACCCATTAGTAGCAATTACGGGGCAGATACCAATGTCTTATTTCGGTAAACCGTTTCCGCAGTTTTTAGATCATCCACAAATCTTTAAAACCATCACAAAAAAAAGTGTTCGAATTACTGATGGCAATCAAATTCAACCCTATCTAGACGATGCATTCACTTTGGCAGCAAGCAGTCCACCAGGTCCTGTGCATCTTGACTTTCCTATGGATCTCCAAAAAAAAGAAATTGAAACTATTCATCCAATTGAGGAGAAACGAAAAGATGAACCTGAAATCGTTGATATTTCGGAATTATTGGGGCTGATCAATAAATCGGAATTTCCAATTCTTATCGCTGGATGGGAAGCGTTATTTCAAGGTTGTTCTCAAGAAATTTCTAAGCTATCTGAACTTCTGCAAATGCCTGTATTTTGTACACGAAATGCATCGGGCATTCTTCATCCTGATGATTTGCGTTTTGGTGGAATAGTTGCCAAAATATGGAAAACCACGTTAACACCTCCAGCCGTTAGTTGGGTATTGGAACAATCCGATTTAGTGCTAATGATAGGTTCGAACGATTTTGAACTGGGACCGCGTTTTCATCTTCCTTCAGGAGAAGTTTTTTTTATCAGCACTCACCCTCTAAAAATTAAGACCCATTATGATTCTTTTTACGAAATTATTTGCAGTAACATCAGATTAACACTTCAAAGAATAATAAAGTCGATTTCCTCAAGACAAAAAACCGAAAAACACAGCAAATTTGTGGAACTGAAAAATAACTGGAATAAAACTCTCAATCATCTCAGAACACAGAACATTGGATTAGATCTAATCGAGACAATAAATGAAGTTTTAGATAGAGATTCGGTAGTGTCTTTGGATGTTGGTATACATGCATTTCTTGCATGTAGACATTTGAAAATAAAAAGCTCAAAACCTGGAGCATGGCTATTTCCAGGTGGCTTCTATCCGATGGGATTTTCATTTCCAGCTGCAGTTGGTGTAAAATTTGCTGATAAAGCAAATGAAAAGACAGTGTTTTCACTCACCGGAGACGGAGCGTTTTCCATGGTGATGTGTGATCTGGAAACATTAGTTCGTTATGAGTTACCAATGATCACCGTAGTTTTCAATGACTCTGCATATGGATTAATTAAGTTCCAGCAGCTGGAATATAACAAGAAAGTCCGTGCAGTTAATCTAACGAAGACTGATTATGCCAAAATAGCAGAAGGTTTCGGAGCAGACGGTATTAAAGTTGATTCAACTGATGTAGGTAGCTTTAAAACAGCTCTAAATGAGGCTATATCCTCCCAGCGTCCCACCGTAATCGACGTGGAGATTAATATTATTGAAGTTTTCGAAGATCTTCTAGAAAAATCCTAAACCACAGAATAACAGTTTATTTCAATTTTTCAGGTTTCCTACCTTCTTTCTATTCCAGAGGTATTTTGAATCGAAATGATGATATGCAAAGCTTTTTCTGAATATATAGTGTAATTAAAAAATGGAAATGAAAGAAATGACGGGTCGGAAAAAAGTAGAAGAAGAATATCTAGAGGTAGTTTATGGGCTCATAAGCGAAAAGGGACAAGCGCGTGTCTCCGATATCGCAGAAAGACTAGGTATTAGCCCTGCAAGCGTCACAGAGATGATTCAGAAGTTGAAAAAAAACGGTTTTGTTACTCAAGAAAGGTATGGCCCCATTAAATTGACTGAAAAAGGAACCAAAATCGCAGAAATTGTTAGAAGACGTCATGAGATATTAAAAGCGTTTTTACAATTGTTAGGAATTAATGAAGAAATCGCAGAGAGCGATGCATGCGAAATAGAGCATAATGTGAATCAAGAAACAGTTAAACGTCTTACAAGTCTGATAGAATTTATCCAACATGCTCCAGAAAGCCAAGAATGGCTTAAAAATTTCATTTCTTTTCATAAGGAAAGAATTCTTTCGGGTGAAGAATTTTAAAATCTAATTAGACAGTTAATTGATCCAAAATATACTTCTTTTCCTGCTAGAATATCAATATTGATAATACAGACAAAATAATCCCTATGCTCAATGGAATGGAAATATTATCATTAATGGGAAGTGGTAATGACTCAATTATCATTCCACTCAAAGCTGCAACGATAGCAAAAAAAGGTGAAATAAAGAGGGAAGCCATAATAGAGGCTGCAATGAACCCTGAAACACTTCCCTCAATGCTTTTGGATTTATTATAACTTATATGATGACGACCAAATCTAATACCGATTAGCGTCGAAAAACTATCACCAAAGGTTAGAACAGTAACAGCAACATAAGAAATTGGAGATGGAAAAAGAAGCAAGGGAACCAGTATTCCAATCACCAAATAGAGAGGTTTCACTGCATACAGATGAAGTTCGTCTTTCCTGGCTAATCTCTGTACAATGGAAGAAAAGGGCGAGATGAAAACTCCGTCCATTCTTAAGGACTCAGAGAAAATATATGCCACGGTGAGCGTTGTAAGGACTAATAGTAGCAAAGTTGGGGATATTATCCAAACCCATACTGACATAAATGCGAGTAAATGTACCCCTTGTCGCAACGCCTCTCGTTTGAGAGTAACATTTGGCCTATTAGAATTTGAATATGTATAATTTGGTATTAGATGAGGAAGAATAAGCTCGATGTCCTTCCCACCAACGAGTACATCTGCTGTACTACGCAGAAGCAGATCAGGTTTGAAACCTATATTGAGACCTGCAAATTCAAACATGCATGCATTATTTCTGTCATTTGAAACTGTACAAATTTCAGTTTTTGATAACTTAAGTTGCTTAGCTAACTTTTCAACTATTACTGCCTTGCCTGCACAAGTAGTTACTTTACCCTTTATATCTCCTGAAAAATACCCATTTTTAAAAACCAAACTAACGCCGAAAACCAAGCCAGGATCAGTTCCTGTCTCTCTTGCTAATTTTCGAAGAAGAAAAGTCGGAAATCCGATAGAGACAAAGGCTATTTTACAGTCATTTTGACGCAAAAGTTCAGCAGTTTGTGTCCATCCATCCATTACTTTTAATTCTCTGTAACTTTGAGTAAAAATTGATTTAGATGCGCCCTTAAAACTTCGATAGATCTTTTTAATTGCACTTTCAATGTCTATTACTCTTAACTTGTAAAGCCCCGAATAGAGTAAGAACTTGAAGAAAACCAGAAGTCCTAAATTTTTGGCAACATGAAGTACGTAGTAATCGTCGAATACAACGCCTTCAATATCAAAAATAACAAGTTTCACTTCATTTCGACCTTTGAATAAACTCTATGATTTATCATCAATTTTATCACGAAAATTTTTAAGTGACCGATTCATTATTTAGCCAGAAGGTATTTCACATTTTTAGCCTTATGGGATGTGACTGGTTATGATATCTCAGGATGATTTTGAAAGCACTAAAAAGAAATTAGCGTCATTTAAAGGCGTGAAAGGTGTTATTGTAACAAGTTCTGAGGGACTACCTATCAGCTCTACTATTGACATGGAAAAGACAGAAAAGGTTGCAGCATTGATTACCTCATTAGTTAAAAAGACATCGCAAGTTGTTACAGCCTTAGGTGAAGAGTCATATAACTTTCTGATATTAGATACACAAGAAGGTAACATTCTTGTGGCTCCTGAAGAGGAACAAACACTAATAGTACTAAGAGAGTCTGAAAAAGAAGCTAAGGGCTAATATCTACTTATTTTTTCATTAATCAGAAAATTCCTTCCCAAAATTCTTGATTTTTTCTTAAAGGGAAAAAATTAAGTGAATCTCAAATGAACCTTGTTTTTGAATTTCAAATTCGATAAATCCTGTTTCACTATTTCTGGCTAACCTCAATTCTTCATTCCCATCAATGTATGCTCTCCAATCTGGAGTGTAAGCTTCTTTTATAAGTAATTTGGCAGGAAGATCCACATTGTGCGCACTAATTTTTATTTCGTGTACGTTTAATCGCTCGTAAGTAAATCTGTCCTGCAAACTAGAAGGTTGGACATCCAAGAAGGAAATTTTTGTGTCTGTTTTAAATATTCGATATGCGATTATCTTATCGCCTTTCTGTACAAATTCATCGTGAACGCCTCTGAATTTTTGTGATGACTCCACTAATAAAAAGAATTCCCAAGTTCCAACAATTATCCATTTAATTCCATATAACTCTGCATTTTCAATAATATTTGAATATGTTGTCATCACGTCAGTCGTTTCTTCTCTAAAAACATCTAATTGGGCAGATTCTAGTCGGTGTCCTTGAAAAATCGATTTTCCTGTATAAATAGGTAATAATTTAAAATGATTACCACATCCTGCTAAGAGGATTCGCCCTTCTTCATTTTGCTCATTGAAATAATCAATAATGCCTTGTGGAATCACCTCGTTTCCGATAGGAAGTGAGGGAATCCAAATAGCAATCGATGTCGAAATAACTAAACCCATTATGACAAATGGTATTAGCTGCTCTTTCCTCATGTTTATGGAGATTTTATTCAGTTTATCAGCAAATAGCGTTGCCCCAAATAACGCTGCTATTGGTACTCCATAAATAACAAATCTATTTGATAAATTCCTTTGAATTAAAATATTCGCTAATTCCGGCGAGTATGTTCCTAGTGGAAAGTGACTTCCGAAAAATATAATACTACATGCAATTAGCCAGAC
>JAECRW010000215.1 GCA_016294985.1 Candidatus Sifarchaeum marinoarchaea
TATCTAAGGTCACTCCTTAATAAACAAGATCTTTAACTCGTTTTCGTCGAAATTAGCTTTTTCGATGTCTAGGTCTCGAACAACTGTCGGCAAGTATAAAACCCGTTTGTATTTACCTACGCGAATAACGAGGGTGTTTCGATCATGTTCGATTGATAATTCCCTTTTTTCGCTGAAAGGCAGTTTTATAATCAGTTCATAGTTTCCATTGTCTTGTTGCACAAGTTGAAAAGGCCTTTCTGTTGTTAGAGTATCAGTCGGATCTTTATCATGATAGAGTGCATCTGCAACTTTTCTAAGAAGTGTGATACCTATGATCTCTTCCTGAAACAGTGGAACTGGAAGGATAGGCAGTGGATCAAATGCTTCATCGATCTGATTCATATATTCTGCTTGTTGTTGTTTCCAGCGCACAAAATATGGATCATTAATCTCATCGGGAAGTAGTCTATTGACTACGACTCCATCGACCAGAAAACCAAACAAATTCATAAAGGTTAATGTACGCATCGATTCTAATAATACCATTTTTTCAGGATTAACCACCAGCTTAACCGTTGTGATCGTTGGATCTACAAGCATTTCTCGGACTTCCATCGCTTCTTCAATCAAAGAATCTGTAACTTTTTGTACGTCAGCGCCAGGTAATGACACCGGTAAAAGCATCCGAAGTGGCTTTAACTCCTCCAATATAATTTTTTCTAACTCTACGAGATTTCGACCAAGCGAACCGAGTACCTCCGGGAAACTCATTAACCTAAGTGTATGTCCCGTGGGCGCCGTATCTAATACGATAACATCGTAGTCGTTTATGTACTGACGAATTGTTAACAGGCTAAACAGTTCATCCATACCCGGGATGACCACCATCTCGCTCGCTAACGCCTTATCGAAGCCTCGAGCAGTAAAAAGTTGTGTAAGATACTTTAATACTACTTCCCATTTTTCTTCCATTAAGCTTTGTGAATCTATTTCGAGACCATATAAATTCTCACTTATCTTTTTCGGAGAATGATCTCCTAAATTAACACTTACTACGTCACTTAAACTGTGAGCGGGATCGGTACTTAGCATTAGGGTTTTTTTACCATTCTCTGCACATCGTAACCCCGTAGCTGCCGCAACAGTTGTCTTTCCCGTACCACCCTTTCCAGTAAATACTAAGATACGCAATTAATAACCTCCACGTGATTTTTATGATATTAACAACTCTTTTGATGCATAAAATGCTAGAAAATGTGACTTATGCTTGAATTTGACAGCGTCAGATCATGGTCGCTTAACTCTATTACTCACCTTCTATCTGAAAAAATTTTAACCTTTACGACTACCGCCTCTGGAAGCCCTACCCTTAAGGGTGGGGTAGTTGACCAGAATTCTCTTCTTGTGCTTTCAGTGTTGTATTTACAGCCTTCAGTTCACTTTCTAAAATCTGTTTATACTTCATAAGGAGCTCATGAAGGTGTTCAGGCTGAACTATTTGAAGTAACCATTCTCTCAACTGTTTTCCTCTATCTTCAATAAATTGTAAGACATCTTGTAGTCTATGCTCTACATATGATTGGTAAGGGCTGAAATATTCGTCGATAAAGTTCACAAATTTGCCTAAAAGATCAATCTCTTGATCAAAACGTTCTGCAATTATTTTTAGTACGTCCTTTCCCTTATCCGTCAGTGTATACATCTTTTTTACCCCGCCTTCACCAGTTTCTGAGATATTCTTGATTAGTTGGTCGTTTTCCAATCTGGAAAGTGTAGGATATATTGTACCACTTTTTGGCTCCCATGCACCGCCAAATTTTGCTGCGAGATCAGTTATAATGTCTGAGCCCGCCATAGGTTTCTCTTGTAACAAAACCAGAATTAAAAACTCAACTGGGCTTACTTTTCGTTCTAAAATATTTCTGAATAATCCTCTACCTAATCCACGACCAAGCCAAAACATGATTTTTACCTTCTTTGATAACTCTACATATAGCCCTACAAGGCGCTCTCATTAAAAAAACTTTTGGTAATTAAAAAAAGCTACTATCAAGACGTGTAAAATATCACTCAATAAGTAGAGGTAAATTACGAAAGTAGGGAATTAGAAATTCTAGTTTTCTAAAACATGAAAAAACTAAATTATAGGTCAGGAGAGAAGTTTATCTAATTTCAAGCAAACAGCGACGCGGAGCGTCCCCTTTTATCTTTTCATTAAGCAAGATTTATTTTGTTAGAAGTCATTATCTAAAATAGACAAGATCTGGAATTAAATACGAAAAGTCATTGTTCTAGTAATTTTTGTTATCAATAAAGGTGGGGTGCATGGGACAGGAATTTGTGACTGTTGGAGGATTCAGATATTACGTAATAAATGACAAACTTGACCTCATTAATAGAGAAATTACTGATATAAGCGAGATCAAAAGACTAGAGAACCTCACTAACCTCCAAACATTACATCTAAATGTGAATAAGATAACAGAAATCAAAGGGCTGGAATCTCTTACTAACCTCCAAACACTAGAGCTTAGTAATAATCAAATAACAGAAATCAAAGGACTGGAAAACCTTGTT
>JAECRW010000050.1 GCA_016294985.1 Candidatus Sifarchaeum marinoarchaea
AGTGTAAATCGTCTGTCGCAAGGTTAATAACGCTAACAATGACCAAAGTTCCATATTGTGAACAATCAACATGCTTGCGAATCTATCAATCATCATTGACCCTACAATTGTTTCATTCCATGCGGATTCAGTACCTTTATCTCCTTCTAAGTACACTGTAGCTGGAACACCCATTAATGGAAATCCGACGCTTTCTTCACCTGTTTCAATTGCAGCTACTCTGAGCATGGTGAAAGTATTTAAGGTGGTTCCAATGTTTTCGCCAAAGTAAGTACCCGGATCGAGTACGAGTTCATCAAGTCCTGCTTTTTGGAGTGCGATTGCTGTAGAATTTAACGTTGTTAGATCGGTCGAAAAGACTGCAACGGGACAATTATACTCTATTGCTAGTTTAGCCATATCTTCCCAATTTACAGCCGTTGCTGCATAGATAAGAGGACGCTTATCTTTTGCGGCTTCTAAACCTGATTTCATAACTTTGGGATCAAACGTACACAAAACAAGAGGCAAATCTGCTAGTTTGAGTACCTCTTCAACGGTTTTTGCAAATTTAGCAGGATCGCTTGAAACTGATCGTACTGCAATTCCATTGAGTTTAAGATTCACGCCAATTCTAAATATTGCGTATTCGTCTACAAATTTTACGCGCTCAGTTAATTCCTTTGAATCCATTTCATCATGGACATCAATGAAAATCTTTGTTTCATTGTAAAACGTTAGTTGGTGTCTATATGCTACTTCTTCACCGCCAACAATAACCGCTTTTTCACCAGCGCCTATTCTAACTGGTTGAACCGGTGGTCGCAACATTATAATTAAAGTGTCTTTGTTTTCTTGATATTTCGATTCCTCGAAAAGAGGAGTGCACAAAGCAAGTTCAGTTTCTCGTTCAATTAGTTTCATGGCGAACGCCATGCAAGTTTCTTCGTCACAAATCTTGCAGTTTGTTTTTGGTAGATATTTGAAAATATCTAAAGGTTTCAGTCTTTTGCTCATTGTTCATCCCTCACTTCATTGTCACCCAGTTTCCAATTGGCGGCAAATCTCTGGGTGTTTCGTCTGTAAATGCCTTCACAAGTGCTTTAAAGCCCGCAACTGCGCCTGGGTGCATCATCATCAGAAGATCTGCCCCTGCTAACATCACTGACATAGCAGACAGAGTCTCCCATAAAGGACCTCTTAAGGCCACATCGCCCCATGGGAGACCTAATTCATTACATTTCTTATTACTAAGGAATGCTTCTCGAGCTCCCCAAGCGTTGGTAGTACCAGAACTCATAGGCATCTGAAGTATTTCATCTCCTTTGAGCGCCGCAAGGCGTATTCTTTCCATAATTGAATATGTATACTCTAAACCATATCCTAGTGAAGCTGTGGTCGGATCAATAATCATTTTTTCTCTTGGGAATCCTTCATCCATGATCAGTGTATTAAGCTTTTTTTGGTTGTTTATGTCTAGTTGTGTCCAACTGAGTACGACATGGCCATACTTCTTCGCGGCTTCAACAACTGGCTTGTAGGTATGCAAATCTGCGCTATTGATTAGCACTTGCTCGCCTTCAGCAACTTCTGCCGCCTTAGTTAATACAACTGGATCCTTATCTTTGTTTCCAGAGCCTCCAATAACTATCGGGCATTTCACTGCTTGTAGAACATCTTCAACAACTTTTGCTGCTTCTTTGGCTGGGGTGTCTTTGATATAGGGATCGGTTGAGATTAAATGAATCGTAACCATATCTGCTCCGAATTTATTAATACATCTTTTCGCCCACTCTGCGGGGTCTTCCATGACATCCTCTATGTTAGTGCGAACAGCTTTTGCAAGTTTAAGAGGCATGTCGAAAACGTCAAGTGAAACTACAGGAGGATTCGGCGTTGAGCCAAGAAAGCGATAAAATGGCATAATTTTTTGACCGCCAAGTTTCACCACGTACTCCCTTGTACCACCCTCAGACTTAGTTGCGCCAAGTTGTACCTCAACGATTTCTCCAGGATACTCTATAACTGGAGATTTAAATTCTACTTCCCGAAATAGTGGCAATGTTGGTAATCCAGGTTTTGCCAGTTCTGGTGCAGGCATAAAGGGCATTATCGCTGGCATCATTGCGCGAGCGAGTGATAGAGTTAATTCCTCTGCCTCAAGTTTAAAATTCTCTAATTCGATCTCTTCAACTTCACTAAGAAGTGCGAGTAGTCTCTGAAATGGTGCTTCAGCCATCTTATTTTCCCTTCTTTCCTTTGGTTCGTTTGATAATTGCTTTCTCTGCATAGATCTTGACGCCCTTCAGTGTTAAAGTTATCATATCTTGTCCTGCGCCCGTTAGGGGTATATTCATCGTAGACATTTGAATCGGTTGTGACGTTGGATATGGCATCATTGGTGCCTCTTCGGCCGCGGCTTCGATTGCTTCTTCAACCTCTTCTTCAGCCCATCTTTCAGCTATGGGGTGTTGTTTCTCTTTCAAAAAGGCCTTTAAGTCATCTACTGACATTGTATCAGCATCGGTTGCGATTTTATCAAAGAGTTCCTCTGGTATTCCGTCCTTTACGCGCTCTTTCACGTCTGCAGGCATCCAAACAATACGTTCCCAGCCTCCATCTGCTTGAAGGAACTTTGGTGATCTCATATATTCAATTGATAGTCCTAGAAAGCCTTCAGTTTGTAGTCCACCGCCAACAGATGTCGCCATAGTTGAAAACGCTAAACCATTAACAGTTGGTCCACGGAAATCTCTGTGTGCGAGAGCTATGCCATCCACTTCGGGAATATAGAACGCAATTGCCTCAAAACATCCGCAGCTTGTGTGTGGATACTCAAACATTGTATGTAAGAACACACGAGTTACTTCACCAAGAGATTTCTCTTTTAGGGCCTCATTCGCTCCTATATATTCGCCTTTAAATGCATCAAGAACTTCGCCTTTATCGATTTTAAAGTTTGGACCTTTAGGATCAATTCTTGCAGACGCACGTGCATCAAACCATGAAATGGCACCACATAAAGCCATTCTTTGTGGTGTGATGACACAGCAGTGACTAGGTGCAAAAGACTGACACAGAACACATCCATAGAATTCTTCAACATCATCATCGCTGAGTGCTCTAGCTCTTGCGTCTCGTGCCTCATAGATCTGTAATGCCTCTTCATAAAGTGGTTTTATTGCGTCTGGGTCAGTAATGAATCGCATCTGAATTTTTTCAATAATAGGTAATTCTGCCTTGTAAAGTCGCATAAGAATCGTGCCCACAACTTGAAATGTGTTTAGACCTTTGTTAAAAGAGTCTTTGCTCAGACGCATCCAAATATCATATCTTTGATTAAGGTGCATCCAACCCTGAACGTAATTGTTGAACTCATGAAGTCGCCTCTCAAAGACACCTTCAAGCTCTTCTTCTATTTGCTCTCCTGCTACTTCTGCAATCACTCCCAGCGGATAACTTTTCCCTTCTTCCAATTCCGAGATGTCTGGACCTTCAATAATTACTTTCATGTCTTCGATTTCGTCCATCTTCTTCGCTCGACACAGCTCGAATTTCTCGGTGACCTTCGGGCCACCAAATTCACAATACATTTGTGCTTTTCTAACCCGTTCTCCTTCATAGATAACACCTACTTCAACGGGCAAGTCTTCAAAACTCATTTTTCCACCTCTCTCTTTTGGTGATTAATTAGAAACTTCTAACTCCCTACGCGGGAGAGAGAAGGTTGAGAAAATAATCTTCTCGGCGGTAGTTTGCTATGCAATATTAATTGGTTGATAATATCAACGGATTTGCATAGTTAACATGCCTTTATAAGTTTAATAGGTTTTATTTCTTTGTTTATTAATCATCACGATAGATAATGACAATGCCTGAAAATCTTATGGATGTAATTCAAAAACGAAAGAAGCACTAAAAATCATTAAACACTCTAAAGAGCATACGTCTTAGGGTCAAAAAACAGCCTTATATGATAAGACGTGATGATTATATGCAAAGTTCTTATTAATTAATCTGAACAATATATAGACGCTTATTACTCCCATTTAGAGGGGAAAAAATTGAAGATGAAAGTAGCAATCACCGAGAGAGAACTAAAATATGAAGAGAAAAGTAGAGATACTGTAGTAGAGAAATATGAAACAACCTATGACGAGCTTTACCAAAAACTGGAAAATATCATTGCTGAAAGAGATACGCTAGAATTATTCAAGTTTATTCAATCGGACTTAGAGAGACAGAAATATCTGATCATGACGCACGAATGGGCTAAGGAAAAAGGCCTTTCAGAAATGATAGGATTTCTCCTAAAATTACCAGGACTTAAGATCGAAGAAAGATATGTAATGTACACATTCCTAGCCTTCTCAAAAGGACTTTCCGTACAAGGTGTTGTGGATGCAGATCACCCAGGCGACCTTGAGAGAGTAATCTTTCAGGTGTATCCTGCTGCAGGAAATCTAAAAGACTATTATTTCTTGAATACAGCAGCTCATGGTTTTCCTGTTCTTATGAAAGATGACCTTGGAAAACATAAAACATTAGAAGATGCCGTAAAAGGATGTGAAGTTTTTCTCCAACCAGGAGATCATGCCATGGGGTTATTAAAACCCGAAGAGCTAACAACTCGTATTCACTTCGAAAAGGTATATACAAGAATAATCAATTCGTCTACTTTCATGCGCCTGTTCGTAGACGGCTTAGCAAGATTCTTTCGACGATTAACTGGGATATTAAGACCACATTCTCCCTTTGATGCCAAGCGTTATTATGAATTCTACTTCTTATCGTCGGAAGAACTCAAGGGCTTAGAAATAGATCTTGATACATATATGAATCAGATATTTGACCTTGACCGGAGACTGCAGGAGAAAATAAAGGAAAGAGGAAAATTCAAGTATAAACTTAAGAAAAATTATTATTTTTTCAGAAATTGGATTGCAAAAAAGTTTAACCGCACTAAAATATGGAATGAACTTCTACAACTTAATAAATTTGAGGACATCCTATGGAGGACGCCAATTTTTCTTCAAGATAATGAGTTAAGTGAATATAGGAAAGAAGAATTAACACAAGTTATTTTTTCAAAAGAAGAAATACAAATGATGGAACAATTAGAATTATACATCGCAAAAATGGAAGTTCGAGTCGATCTCTTAAAAAAGATGAGTTTTGAAGAGCAAGACAAGTATTTCAAGTTGGATGCTATTAAAAAATTTGCAGATTTAAGTGTTTGGGCAAAGATAGCCGTCCCAAGCGCGATTGACACGCTTTTTAGCAAAACTTTATGGGATTGGGCGTATCCTGAGAAGTCGCCACTTGGCAAAAAGGTTTTTCGTGTCTTTTCATCGCCAGCAAGCTTCTTCTTCTATAGATTCATTCAAAGATATATGATACGGCAAGTTCAAGCTTAGAATTAATTCTCTCCTAGAGAGAGTTCCCAGATTTAATTATTTAGTTAATTGCTTTGCCAACTGCTTAAAGGCGATTAAATATTGCGCATGTGACCAGGTTAAAGGCACAACACTTAATGGATTTCCTTTAGAATCAACCTGTTCTGGAAGTAGATAGGTCTCTAAAGCATTATCTGCAACTAGATGAAATAATCTAATAGCTTTTTTGGTCTCATTAATCCAGAGATAATATTCCGCAAGAAATAGCGTGCAGATAATCCAAGGATTTTCATGACCTTGATAATTGTCTCCTTGATACCTGAAAACTCCACGTTCTTTCAAAAGATGATCTTCTATAGCCTTCATAGTTGAACGCACACGCTCATCTGAGGGGGAGAGGACATCAAAAAACCAAATCCCAAATAAAGATGAATCGACAGTATCGTCTTCTGGTTTTATAGATCTTCTAAATCTCTGGGTCTTCGGATTCCATAGGAATCTCTGGATCGCCTCTTTTATCTCCTCTGCACCTTTATGCCAACGTTTTGAAAAATCCAGTTTTCCGAGATTGTGGGCGATTCTAGATGCTCCTAAAAGCCCGCCATAAACAGCAGAAGACGAATAGGTGAAGATTCCCGTTCTTTCCTCCCAAAGATCATAACTTACAGGTTTTGGCAGTTTGGTTTCTTCATCCCTCCACTTCATAAGAAATTCTGCTGCGCCTTTTATCATTTCCCATAATTTATGGTTTCTTAGATACTCTAGATCCGGTAATGATCTGCAATGACTGTCAAGCGCAAAGAGGACGGCTCCGGTTTGATCGATCTGAATGAAGGGATGCTCGTGCCATGTTGGTCCAAATGAGCCATCAGGACAATATCTATGAAGAAAATAGTTACCACTCCCAATAGTTTTGATTGCAAAATCGAAGAATTTGCGAGATAAGGAAAATTGCGAAATAGAATCGAATCCTTTGACCACAAAGGCGGCGTCCCTCGGCCAACAGTAAAGGTAAGAATCTCCTCCATATCGAACTATATCGGCATCTGGCGAGGCAATAATTGAACCTGTTTTGTGATCAGACATTAGAGCCGTGATTATAGCCGAAATGTTAAAAAGTTTATTAAGTCGTTCGTCTGTTACATTTTCAGCATTTGCTGAATCTCTTGCATTCTGTAACCATCGATTCCAAAAGACGAAGGTCTCATCGTACAATTTATCAATTGTTTTATAGTGAACAACTTTTAGAGCTTTGTTTGCCTCATGATATCCTTGTCCAGCACAAAAGAACAACGAAACCCTCGAAAATGGGCTTTGTTGAGGATCTAAACTCACATTAAAGCCTATTGCGGAGTCTACTGGTCCATGTGATGCCGGACATCCAGATAAATGCCCATCCTCAGCGTCTACAAAAGTACCGCGCAAATCTTTAAAATCGGCACGACCACAAGCTAGTTGTGTAAAGTGCGGGATACTAGCTATCATAACGTAATTGTTGAGTTCATAATGGACTATGCTTTTAATCTTTTTATCATAAACAGCTGAATCAGGAATCGCCATACCCGTAAAATGTATATCATGATAACTGAATAGTTTAATATCCCGTTTGTTAGGGCTCTCAATGATAATATCTCGTACAAAGATCGGGAGATAAGGATATACGAAATCTCTTATCGTTAAACTTATATCATGCTTATTTATCGCATGAGTTATCCCGATCTGTGAATCATCTAGGTAATCCTGGGAAACATTCCATTGATCACCTTTCAACCAATTCATACCATAAGATTTTTCCCAGACGCCAAGGTACATTTTATCTATCAACTGATAGAGTCCCACCCACGGGAAGTAAGCCTCAGCTATATCACCCTTTTCATTTAGGACAACAGTTAATATTGAATTACCTAGCACTAGAGTCTTCATACAAATCATCCTTGCCTTCAGCTCGTTTCTGAGTAGGAACCGTATTCATCATATTTTAGCATTTCTTGTCAATCTAATTAAATAATTTAAAAAAAACACCTTCTCAAAAGCCAAAGAAACATGAAAAAAGGCAAGAAATCAAGAAACCGCATTAATTGAATAGATCACGTCGGAAAGGCAGATACAACGATATTCCGAATGGTCTCACTTAATATGGTAGCTTCCTTCCGGACTCGCCTCCACACATCACTCAAAATTTTTCGTTGGACGACGGAACTTGTCTGTTCTAAAAATAGAATTAACACATCTGCTAAATCAGATAAGACATGATTAAGTGCATCCTCGGTCAAGTTCATTGATCTTAAGTGACGCTCGATAAATACTGTAGTATCCGTTATCAAGATATATAAGTCATTCACACGAGCGGCATAGTCATCTTCCTTAGCTTCTCCAAGGTCGATTACAACCCATTTATCTTTCTTTGTTCGTAAAATATGCTCTCCTTTTAGATCGCCATGAGCGAATCCTAGATCCCAAATCCCCATAATAATGTCGCTTATGTCTCGAAATGAAGAATTGACTTTTTCCTCTCCTACACAGAGCTGAAGCATAAATTTCTCAAAGGTATACTTAGAATTTATGTAATCCATCCAAAGCACTGATTTAGGTTTCGCACGCCTTAATATTTCTTCGTCTTCAGCCGCTGTAGGAAGCGACAAGCCCCTTGGTTCAGGTACCGGAAAGCCACTTTCAAATAGTTTTGTTTGAACAGAGCGTTCGCTAATACCAACATCAGGGTCAACAATTTTTCCAACTACGTTTTCCTTTACTAAATCTAATCCGCCGGCCACCTCAATCGAGGAAATGGGGAGACCCTCAGTTAAAAACTCAATTAGATAAACTTTATTACGACTCCAATGTTCGTACAAGTCAGGGTAATACCCATAGACTTCGGTTACAGAGATAAGATTCTCACTTTTCACCAATTTTGGATGCCAGCGCAAATAATCCTCAACCTCTTTCGGATTTACGATGTTCAGAGGGGGAAATTCACCTAGACCGAAATAAAGGCGTTGACGTGTTGCCCTATCCATTTCGAAGGGTTTTACTGTCGAGAGAGGTATCCAACCCATATTTTTAATACACCTTAATCGGATGCCTTATTTCAAAATTTCACGATATACGCTAAGCTTGTCGCTTACATTGTCTGGTTGTCTTATCTGTTCATCCGCAGAAATCATTTAAAAATCAATAACTTGGAATTTGGAATAATTTGGGATTTGGAAATAATGAAGACAAAAAAGGTAGAAGAAATGCATACACTCAACAGTGAAATCAGCTTCGTCTCTAACTAAAATTTTCCGTGACATCCATTTCGATTGGCGAGCTCCTAGGTAGATAATCTAGTTCTACTGGATAGTTGCTTAATTGGATAGTATAGTAACTTCGAAACTTCTCTTCTAAGACTGGTAACAATGCATTTTCTAGTTCCTGTGGAATCTTTAGATCCAACCAGAACGTTCGTCCTTCTGATGATGCTAAGATTTTTCCATCTTTTGCTACTAATTCGCCTTCTTTAATGGTATATGCTGTATTAGAGAATGCTTTTTGTATAGCAACATGATTGTCACTTGGATTTAATGCTGGATCAAAATTGTAGATAGCTACATCAGCGTCTGCTCCAATTCCGAGATGTCCTTTATTCTTTAAGCCTAATAATCTTGCAGCTGCAGCTCGCGTCATAATTGCAATTTCATTGAAGGTCAATTCTCTGTCAATATCACTGAGCGTGCTGGCGCTGGTAGCTTTTTTATGCGAAGTCTTTAACAAGTAGTCTCGTGCTTTTTTGCTCATCAGCCAAGAGATAACTCCCGGATATGTCGTGAATGGTCCACCGTTAGGGTGATCTGTCGTCATAACCACTCTCCATGGGTTTTCGACCAATAATGCGTATTCCAAACCAATTGTCCACTGTATGGCGTTGATCGGAGATTTTCGGGAATAATTAAACGGCACCACACCTGAACCGCATTCCAATTCAACGTCACCATTCAACCATTTGTTGTGCGTTAATTTATACAGGCGATATTCCATTGGGCCATCCGCCGTCATCGTAGTGGTGTCACCAAAGATTATCTGACCTAGATCAAAACTTACATGATCGTTCTTGTTCAGATATTCTGCTATATCGGCGGCAGCAGATCTAAAGTCCTTCCAACCTTTCCCACCATATGAATGAAATTGAAGATGAGTCATATGAAGAACTTCATTACGTCCTCCATTTCCATTTCCTGCTACTTTAATACCCTTTAACGCTTCCATCGTCTCTATAGTCACATCAAAGTTACCCGGTTGTCCAAGTTTTACAGTGTGGAGATGGATTGGATGAGGAAGTCCTAATTTTTCATTTGTTTTAGCTAAATATTGGATAATTTGTCTTGGAGTAACATTGAAACTAGGAACCGGATCATCTA
>JAECRW010000216.1 GCA_016294985.1 Candidatus Sifarchaeum marinoarchaea
ACAAATGTCTGTAATCCACAATTCCGTTTTACCAAGAAGATTGACTTCCATTATACCACATCCAGTTTCAGGTCGAGTATGGGGGCGTCAATTATGGCCCTTCCAACATCAAGAATATCTACATCAAAGTTGAGATATTCAGGTATACTTTCTAAAGATATAGAACCACCAAACGCTAATTTTACTGAATCTCTGATCCCAAAATCTTTCAGTTTTCTAGATACTACTGTAATGTCCTCTTTCTTCCCTGTATCTATCATAATAATACCTGAACCCGAAGAACCTGCTACTAAAGCCTCCCTCCAAATCTCATTAGTCTCACCTTTAAGCTGCACAACCTTAACCATATCAAATTCTTCGACAGCTTCAAGCGTTTCTTTTATACCTCCAAACATCCTGATATAGTTTTTATCTAAATAAAGAAAAGGATCGGAGGAAATTCTTATACCAACGCCACCTATTTTGATTGCTTCCCTAATCTCGAATTTTATCTGATAAGGCATTTTCTTCCATGCTCCACATACAATACGAATTTTTCCCCCAGATAGTTTGACAGCCTTTCTAGCGGCAGTAGCAATGCCGGATGTTTTAGAAATGAGACCAATGAGTATATCCTCAGCGATGGCAATTTGTTTGGGTGTTCCTGTTAGTTTTGCAATTATATCATTATACTCTAGCTCATCACCTTCTGAAAAAAAGGGCTCTATTTTCAATCCCAACTCCATAGCCTTGTTAACGATTCGCTT
Organism: Candidatus Sifarchaeum marinoarchaea; assembly: GCA_016294985.1. Taxonomy (GTDB): domain Archaea; phylum Asgardarchaeota; class Sifarchaeia; order Borrarchaeales; family Borrarchaeaceae; genus Borrarchaeum; species Borrarchaeum marinoarchaea. Next base: position 747 of record JAECRW010000216.1, read on the forward strand.
AATACCTGCAACCACTCCTCTCTCTGCTGTCCAAATTTCTGCTTCGACCCTCTTATTTAAAATACTATGGAAGATATGATCTCTCAGATCAGTATTTTGATCATATCGTTTTCTCAATTTTTATTCCTCTTTGCCTGCACCATTTCGGCATTAACTTTTGCTCAACTTCTTCATCGACTTTAGAAACTTTTTCAATTAATTCTTCTGCGAGAGGTTTGCTCACATTTATCGCTTCAGTTGCTCCATCAAAGATTAGTATCTTATCCGTGTCAGCAATCCTCGTTGTAAATTCGATCGCCGTTTGTAGATCCTTTGCAACTACTGCATGCTTCATAAACTCAATGTTTTGGGGATCTTTCTCGAATACTTCTGCCTGATGTTCGCCTACAACGATTGTAGGAATCATTTTAGCCCAGAAAACGCTTGGATACCCGCCCCAAGCATAATTTATTACCATCGCCTTAATCGCAGGATTTATCGGCGGGGTATCTGGAATCAAAGGCTTGTCATCTTTTCCATAAAATGCTTCAGTGTACCAAGTGTAACCTGGTAAAGGATAATCCAAGTCAAATATATCTACGCTTGCTGCTGAGAAATTCGCAAAAATCATCCCTGCAGAGAATACATATGGAATAGGTGCTTGAAAATCTAAAACAACGATACATTCATCAATTTGACTAAGTAAACTCAGGATTTTTCCGTAATGTCTGAAATTTTGTATCGTTAACCGTTCATCTAAAGCAAAAAGGTCATTGTCAGCATCCACACCAGCAATTCCAGCGGGAGTTGGTTTTAGAAATGTTGCAAAAGTCCACTTGTTCTGTACTAACTCGGAGTTGAAAATGGCTCTTGCAACAAAATTAGCACTTCTTGGTCCCAGGTTTTGGTGATAAGTAGATCTAGTTTCAATCCTTGCATAAGACATTCCAAATGGTTTTACTGCCTTATCGACATGTCTATGGAAGTGAATCTCTCTTACATCGCTATTATGCGCATGGACTATCCAGTCAGTGTCATAGCATCTTTTAATGCCATATAACGTTCCAATCTCAGTTTCTATTGATATTCCTTCATCAATGGGAGCAACACCTTTCGCTTTTCCTTTGCCAAAGTACTCATCCAAACCAAATCTTCGTATATATTCGTCAGATTCTCTGAATCTCAAACCAACTCCACATCGAAGACGGATATTCTCTGAACCTGTTTTATCTGCAATAACATCTCTAATTGCTTTGAGCATTTCGGCATATGGTTCTCCCCCAGCAAGTAGGAATCCATGGTGGGATCCAAGTATATTAACAGAATTTTCAGGTTTTATCATACTCATATCTACATTTGCGAGTGCATTTACGGTTGCTTCTCTAACCGCTTTGATTCCTCTCTCGCTAGGATAGATACTTTCTGGGATGTCACGGAAAAACTCTCTTACTCTTACCGACACGATGTTTTCTAAATCGCAGGTTCTAGTTTTGATGTGATCTGGATCAGGTCCGTATCTAGATTGCTTAGGAGGAAGAGGTCTTACAGGCTTCTCTAATTTAATAACCATCTTTAATCGCCACCTATTTCACACTATCTAAAAGTTTCTTCAGCAGAACTTTATCCTCCTCAAAATAAAATCCTCTCGTCGAGTACTTTTGGATAACTTCATTTGGGATATCCCATATTGTAGGAGTGATTCCATACCACTGCCAACCTTTCTCAACGGGCGTGGGTTCAATTCCAGCAGCTTTAAGGAGTCGAAGGATGGGTTCAATGCATTCAACTTTACACCCAGTCCTAACACCAGTTTTT
>JAECRW010000217.1 GCA_016294985.1 Candidatus Sifarchaeum marinoarchaea
GGGATTTTAAGCCTGTGGAGATAAGACCTCCGTAACCCGTCAAGGGGATCGAGTCTGTCGTAGAAGCAGGAAGCCTCAAGGCTTTAGCACGAGGTAGCTCACAAACGCACGAATGAGATTTTTCACAAAAATCTCATTCTAGAACGTTTAAATAAATCTCTTCCATTTTGTTAAAGACGTTTGACCAATCATAATTTGTTAAAACAGACTTTCTATACTTTTTTGCGTTTTCTGTAACAACGTCATTTTCAAGAACCATAATAATCTTTTTTGCTAAATCGTGAGGATCGCTATACTTGCAAAAGAATCCGTTTTCAGATTCTTTTATGATATCTGGAGCAATCCCTACTTTAGTTGATACAATTGGCTTTCCGCATGCTGCTGCCTCTACTAGAGTAATTCCAAATGATTCATGCAAAGACGGAAAAACAAAAACATCTGCAACCCCATATGCTTTTAGCAATGTGATAGCATCCACACGCCCCAAGAACATAATAGCATCTTGCACTCCTAAGTTCTTAACAAGAGTCCTGTACTCAAAGATACGTTCTCCACTTCCAATTAACAGAAGTTTAATCTTTGAATTAAACTGATGACAGAGTATGTCTATTGCCTTTATCAGTACATCTGTTCCTTTATGACCTGCTAATTTCCCAACCGACAGAATTATTTTTTCATCTTGAAGGTTAAAATTTTCTTTTAAACCATCTTCTGGTAAATGGTGAAATCGCGATGCATCAATTCCGGTTGGAATTAATTTAATTTTTGCTTCTTCTACAAATCGTGAAAGCGCTTTAAATTCATTTTTACACTGTGCAATGATTTTATTTGCTAAATTGATAACTTTTATTCCTGCTGTATTCGAATAGATCGTTCCCCACGGATGATATTGCGGTGTTAAGATACATGGAATTTTTCGTAATTTTTTGGTTAAAATTGTTGAGAGCGATTGAAATGTACAATATCCAAAACCATGAACTATATCAACGTCCTGTAATTCGGAGGAAAATAGATACGGAATCATTCTAGGTGTTATATACAGTGGCTGTTTCATAAATCGCGACAAAATAGAGGGTCCAAGATTAAATCTTCTTATAAAAATACTATCTTTAACTTCAAAACTTGGTCGATCTGGATGTGAAGACGTATAAACAATCACAGAATGTCCTTGTTTCCTAAATCTCCGAGCGATATTATAAGCGAGAGTCTGAGTACCTCCTGTCGATGGGGGATATCTATGCACTAGGTACAGAATCTTCATTTTTACTCGCCATGATGGTAAATTGCCTAATTTATTAAGTAACTTAAGTAATCTAACTTACATTTAATCTTCTCATCAAGTTGTACGGACGTGCTAAGAACGCAAGTAAAGCACCTTCTATTAGACCCACAAGATAACAAACAGATGCTAAAATAGACTGTCGTTCTCGCGCTCGACTGATGGTTGCATTACCTTGATCATGAATAAAACCAAGAAAATGACGAATCTGAGATGAAAAAAGGTTTTTAAAATAAAAATAAACGTGGTTTCTGCTTCTCCAATACTCGATAAGTATATTTTTTTTAATAGCGTGAGAGGATTTTGGACCAATTCGCTTATGAAAAACTTTTGCATTTGGATCATAAATAATTTTGGATCCTCTTTTTTTAAGTCTCATGCAGACGTCTGTTTCCTCTCTATAAGCTCTGCCTCCATAGAGGTTGTCAAATCCACCGATCTCTATCAGCGCATTCTTTCTATAACTCATATTTGTACCTTTTATATGATCTGCTTCTATTTTTTTGGTTCCTAGATCAAAATTACTGATCAAATCACCTGTTTTGCTTATTTTGCCAATTAAAGAACCAGTTTTAGTCTGATTTTCCCTCAAAGGTCGATCTTCTATCACTTTTCCTCCTACAGCCCCTATTTTCGGATGATTATAATTCTTTAAGATTTTCCCTATCCAATCTACGTCTGCTATTGCATCATCATCAATGAAAGCAATGATTTCGCCTTTTGCTTTAATAATGCCAATATTTCTAGCGACGGTCATACCTTTATGCTTTGTATGAGTGTATTTTACAGGGAAATCTTTTACAATTTCTTTGGTTGCAGTATCAGTCGAACTATCAACAACGAGTATTTCAAATAAGTCCTTTGAAAGATTTTGCCTCTTTAATGATATTAAACACTCTTTTAACTCCACTGGACGATTATGTGTAACTACTATTATTGAAACGAACGCATTTTGAGGCTGTAATAACTGCATTCCCTTTTCCCATCGTTATTTCTTGCTCACCTTTATGATTATATTAAAACTGGCTTCATTGAAATCGCCTCTGGAGACTCCTACCTTTTAAGGTGGAGAGGAAAGAGGCGTTTAGACTAACATAAGTTGAATAATAATCCTTTTCCATATGTTATCAACTCCACTTTATTAATCGCAACACTGGGATTTTTTCCTTTAGGATTTTCCAAAATAACACGCTTTCCGTAACAATGGACTCCTTTTACTCTATACATTCTATTGTTATACTTTACAAGATCATAAGG
>JAECRW010000218.1 GCA_016294985.1 Candidatus Sifarchaeum marinoarchaea
CGCAAAGAAATATGAGAAAAAGAGCTCTTAATCGATTACAAGAATAATTCGTTCAACAGCAGGCCTACATACTTTTCGAACGCCATGAACGCCAGGCTCGTAGTGAGTTTCGATCAGACCTGCTTGTTCCATAATTTTGACCTGGGCAGAGATATTTGCCTCTGTTTGTCCAAGCCTTTCTGCAATCCTACTTACATCGAGCGCTTCTTTTTTTAGCAATTTAAGAATTTGCCAACGTGTTTTACTAGAAATCGCCTTAGTAACTTTTGAGACATCTGTATCTTTCACAATTAAGTCCTTAGGCATCGTATGTACACCATATCAAAATTAAAGCCATTATAAAACAGTTTATCATAACTGTCTTTTCATATATATATTCTTTAAACTTATATAAGGTTCCTTAAACTTATCTAAATACATTTTGTTCATCAGATAAATGTCTTATCAAAAAAATATGATAGTTTGCCTATGTTCAGAAAAAACCTCTGGTAAAAGTTTATTACATTCAGTCATAAAAGGCTTATTTGGGTTTAGAGATGTCACAAAAAGCCATTAAATCCGTTAAGCAGTTGGATATAGATGATTTTAAAATCCTCGAAGCAATTGAGCGGGGCATGCGGTCACATGAACATGTTCCAGTCAAAATAATCTCAATAATCTCAGGATTTCCTGAGGATGAAGTAGTATTCATTCTTGATAAACTGCACCAACTTGAACTGATCATCCGCTGGATAGGAGCATACGTAGGTTTTGAGTTAAATTCCAATGGGCATGATAGTTTAGCCCTTAATACTTTGGTTCGTACAAACGTTATAGAGGCTATTGGAATGCCCATAGGTGTAGGAAAGGAATCCGATGTATATGAAGCACTCACGCCCGAAAAAAGAAGAGTTGTAATTAAATTTCATCGACTGGGGAGAATCAGTTTCCGCCAAACAAGACGACTTCGAACGTATACAGCTGGTAAAAAACATCTTTCATGGCTGCAAGAGTCACAAATAGCTGCAAGAAAAGAGTATGTAGCATTAAAGAGGATTCATCCAATTATATCGTCAGTTCCTGAGCCAATAGGACAAAATAGGCATTGTGTAGTTATGGAACTGATTGAAGGTGAGGAACTGTCCAATATCTTAGAGATAGAAGAACCTACCGCCATACTGACTGAAATCATTGAAATAGTGAAGACTATTTTCCGATCTTGTGAAATTATTCACGCGGATCTTTCAGAATTTAATATACTTATTACTCCCGAATATAGCACTATAATTATTGATTGGCCACAATGGATAAATAAAAAACATCCAAATGCAGAAGCAATACTTAAGCGTGACTTAAACAATGTATTAACTTTTTTTAAAAAAAGATTTGAGATTTCTGAAGATCTAATCAAAGTTCAGAACTTTATCCAGCATGGATAAAGTTTATCCTGCATAGAAATTCAAATTAACTTTGCTTCTATTACTGTATATAGTAAAAAGAAAAACTCTATAGAAATTGCATGAGATACGTGTATCCCTAAAAGAAAGGGATTCGCTGATCGGTGATTTCATGGACGATAGAAATATTATAATTGGTGTCGACATACTTCCTCAAAGTTCTTCTGTGAAATCTCCACCGAAATTTGCTGCTTGCATATTAGAAAATGGTGTGATAAGAGAGAAATATACCTCGATAACAAAATATCGCCTTGTTAAACTCATCAAAGAGTTGAATGCAGATATCTTAGCAATCGATAATATCTATGAATTAGCACCTACTACCCAAGCATTAGTAGCATTTTTAGAACGTCTTCCTCCAACAACCAAACTCATTCAGGTTACAGGATCACCACACCCGTCGCATGGAATGGAGCCATTAAACAGAGTTGCGAATCGATACGGCATTCCTCTATCAGGTAAAGGTAATCCATTAGAAGAAGCAGAAGTAAGTGCTCGATTAGCAGCAAAAAATGTGGGATATATCGCTTCTCCATTTTTGGAAGAAACTGAAATCTATGTGACGCGTGCTAGATCCTTAGGGCCTGGAGGATGGTCTCAAGACAGATATCATCGTAGAATAAGCGCCCTTATTCAAGGTGCTGCAAAAGAGATCCAGGACCGTTTAGAAAAATCGGAGCTAGATTTTGATATCGCAATAAAAGATTCCGCTTATGGATTAGAGAGAGCAATTTTCACAGTTTATGCTTCTCGGGATAAACTCAATGGTATTATCAAACAATCAAAAGCTGCTGACGTTCAGATTAAAATCCAGCATGTTAAAAGGAAGCGAATTGAATTCATACCATTAGGAAGTACGGATGTCCCTGTTCAACCAACTATAACTAAAGCGAAAAAACTAATCGTAGGTGTTGATCCTGGCGTTACTGTGGGCATAGCCATTCTCGATTTTCGAGGGCAAGTTCTTCTAATTGAAAGTTCCAAAGGCTTATCCAGAGGGGATGTTGTACGGAGAATTTCAGAATATGGAACAGCGACTATCATAGCTACTGATGTTACTACTATACCAGCATATGTTCAGGCACTTTCAACTAAATTC
>JAECRW010000219.1 GCA_016294985.1 Candidatus Sifarchaeum marinoarchaea
ATAGGTAATTTGGGCAGGTCCAATTCACCCTCAACGATATGTAAATCTGTGTGACATACACCACAAGTTTTTACTTTAAGTAATACTTCATCCTCAGATGGTTTTTTAACAGGAATTTCCATCAATTCTAATGGAGAGTTTTCGATGTTATCGGGTTTTTTAAGCACCATTGCTTTCATAATCAATCCAACTGGTTTTTCTCTTTAATTATCTTTCTTATCTTATCTCCACAAGAATCCTCCATCAGTGAGGGTGAAGCTGAATTGCGGTGGTATAGTTTTTCACTTTCACACAGGTCTCCTTAACAATTAAATGGAAGATAACTGCTATATAAGTGTGTAATATTCCGAGGCGTCTGGCTTAGCGTTAAGGGCGTAGGTAAGTGTTAAATGGAAAACTTCCATTCACAGCCTTCCATGTAATCTGGTGGAAGCCTTATTGGGCTTATTTTAATATTGGGATTTATTTCTTTAGCAAAAGCCATAAAATACGCCCCACTTACAGGTTCACACACGAATTCTTTTCTACATGCCTGTTTCATTGCTTCAAGAGTTCTACAGCGCGTGATATACAAAATAGCCTCTTTATCCGAGAACACCTCATAATGACATTCTAGTTGAAGCATGAACGGTCCACGAATCAATAATTTTAAAACAGTTTCAAGTGAACTGTCTTGTACATTGAATAAAGATAGCAAGCGTTTTGCTTCTTTTCTTCCGTATTTCTTCCATGCATCAACGTCAATCTTTAAGGCGGTTTCGTAGTCAGTCATTTCTTCTGTTGTTAGAAACCATAACCCATCCATAACAAAGAATAAGTCGCTATACATTTTAATTAGGTCTATTAAAGACTGTTTCGAAAAATCATTAAAGTTTAATTTTTTCATAAGCTCACCTAATTTCGCCTCTTGCTTGTTTTCGGAACTTCAAAAAGTACCAGAAAACGTAGATGAATATTAGGTCAATTCAAAACTTAAATCTGACGGATAATAGGTCTTTTATTTTAGTGATAAAAACTTCTGCATCATTTATAGCGTTTCTTGCGTCCTCTTCTGATATAAAAGAGACTATTCCGTAATCCGCGCTTTCTCTAAATGAAAGTAGTTTATTTAGAATTCTACCAAACTTTTGTTCTAAGAGGCCTTCTTTAATAACCCGGATTCCAAAAACAACTTGGAGACCCTTGTGTGTTCGTGTATCTTCTCCTAAAAGACATAAAAGTGCTTTTGAAGCATGAAAAACACTGTAGTAGGCTCGACTGATCGCATCCTCGAAAAATTCATTCTTGAAGAGAAGTTGAGCTGCAGAAATTGCTTTATCTGATCGCTCCATATACTCTTTGGCAACCTTGAATGTGTTTTCTTTTTCGCTCATAATCGAATGCCTTCCTTTAGAATGTTCCTAATTATAGGATCTCCTTCTTTATCACTATATTCTTCTTTGGAGAGAAAAACCAAAGAGACAGGTACAGAATACCTAATATAGATTTCCGACAGTTCATTTTGAACAGCGTCCTTTATAGACTTATCTCCTACAATAAACAAATCAAGATCACTGTCTGGACGGTAACTACCAGTTGCAAATGAACCATAAATAATTGCTAAGTCAATTGATTCTTTATTGTTCTTCAATATTCTCTTCAGAAGATCAATAATTTCTTTTTCGTATAAATATAACACTCTTTTGCCCTCATACATCCCTAATGGTTAATAAATACAATAAAAAAAGTGAGAGGACTTATTAATATTTTTCAGTCCAAGCGATCTTATCTATACAGATCGTCAAAGTCATCTCGGTTAATACGAAGCCGTTGTTCATTTATATCTACATCAGTATTTCTAAATTGTTGAACTGGCATTCTGCTTTTATCTGTCTCAGGAAGCGCTGAGCGTGTAACGGCGTAAAACTGAAGAATCTTTCCTTTGTGTGCAAGAGTTATTCCACTCCAGTTTCCATCTTTAGATCCAAATTTTATTACAGATCCGAGCCCTGCTCCCTTTTTTTCTTCAAAGGTCATCTTTGCTTGCGCGAAAGCATCTGATACCTTTTTCCAGTAGTCTTCAGTGCTTTTTAAAGCGTCTTTTGATTCTTCTTTGTCCATTCTTAAAAGAGCTTCAATAGCGAAACCATTCAATGTTTCATCTCGGACTTCTTTCCATGATCTTGTGTTTCCATAGAATTCTAACGCAATTAATGTATCATTTATGAAGACTGCAGCACCACATTGTTTTTCTACGTCTTTGAAATAGCGAATATATTTTTCAACACGCTCTTTTTGGTCATTAGCTAATTTGTTATAGGAGCGTGTTACGTTTTGATCCGTCGTTTGTCCAAATACTTCCATTTGCGCTTCAATTCCACCCCAGATTGTACCTTGTGAATCTACTTCCTTCATGGCTTTAGACATAATCGATGGGTTTAGACGCATCTTTGCTGATTTAAATTTACGTTGTTCTAACTCTTTCGGAACATTTTCGAGAGAATTCTCAAAATCAAATGACCATCTTCCTGCTTCGACACATCTTGAA
>JAECRW010000051.1 GCA_016294985.1 Candidatus Sifarchaeum marinoarchaea
GACCCCCAGATAAACTAACAACTTTTGCTAAAAAAGTTATCTCAAAGTTAAAATAATCACCAATTTCTGGGTACTTACTTATTCTCTGATCGACCCATTAAGCTGATAAGAGAATACCTCACCTTAGGATACCATACGGATGCACCCTCCGCATCATTCCGCCGGAAGATGCAACTCTCCGGCTACCTAAACTCGGCAAATGTACACGTTTGTATAGCTTCATCCTATGCGTAGCTAGACTTAACCTAATGATGAAAAATGTACCAAAATGATTTTTACAAAGAAAATAATAATCTTTAAAAATTAATATATGAAAGAACAATTGACATTATAAATGAAAATGAACGAAAGAGGTACTACATTAACAAAGAGAATAACTATATCAAATTACGGAATATAATACAAGTTTCTAATACCGTGTCCTTACTGTTTCCTTACAGCTGTTTTAATAGAGGGAACATGAATGTATAGCGAATTTAAATTCAAATTAAAGTTAAAGGAATTTGAGGACAAGCTCAGAGTATTAGAACAAATACCTCCTCAAATAACTGAAATTTTAACCGACTGTGGTGCCTATTATGATTTGCAACTTACAGATGACGATTTGGTAGCCTTTATTTCTGGTCTTGCTAAGACGTACCTTATCGTAAAAAAGAAACTAGAGCGCGACTTGTTCCCTGATAACTATAAATAAATCTCCCTTTAGATACCTTGAAAATATTAAATTTTGATCCTCAACAACTTCCGAAAGAAGACGGCACTTAATTTAAATGCGCTTATAAACAGATTTTTTTCATTAGAGAACGAGTGTTAGGTCCATGAAAGGCAATGCAAAGATCTTCTCATCCAGAAAAATAATTAGAGAGCCAAACAGATGCAACACCAAGTTGTGTCCGTAACATGAAGCATTCTACACTCAGATAAAACGCTCATCTACTTAGTGACTAGCACTTTCAATAGTTATTGAAGGAAGATTTTCAGACGAAACTGAGAAGTTTCTGTGATACTTTTTCAAGATCTCTTTTTCTCTTATAGACAGGCATATCATTTTCACGGTAAGCAGCGAGGTTTTCCTCAAAAGTTTTTTTAGGATTAATATAGAAAATACCTAAGGGATACTTTCCTTTTTCTGTTGCTCTTCTAAAGGCCTCTACTCTATCATAAGGATCATGTGAATCATCCAGATAGTAGGTATTCTCTTTAAACCATTGATACGTATTTAATCTGTTAAAAGTAACACACGGCTGGAAAACATCTATATGAGCATAGCCTCGATGAGTTATGGCTTTCTTTAGAATTTCTTTTGTTTGTTCTTTGTCACCACAATAAGCTCGTGCAACAAAAGAGGCATTTAAAGCAATTGCAAATGTCAAAGGATTGAACGGTTCAACGAACACACCTAAATTCTGCATCTTAGTTACGTATCCGAGTTGAGAGGTAGGCGAAGCTTGTCCCTTTGTAAGACCAAAAACCATGTTGTTGTGAATAATGTTTGTAACATTTATATTTCTACGGATAGCATGGATTAAATGATTACCACCCTCACCATACGTGCAACCATCTCCGCTTTCGACAATAACTTTAAGTTCCGGATTTACTGCTTTTATTGCCATAGCCACTGGTAATGATCGTCCGTGAAGTCCATTAAAGAAGTTCATTTTGGTGAAATGCGCCATTTTTGCTGCTTGGCCGATGCCAGTAACCAACACAATTTCTTCTGGCTTCAAGTCAAGCTCAGTTAAAGTTTCCTTTAAAATATCCATTATAAGAAAGTTTCCGCAGCCAGGACACCAATGATAATCAATATCACCCATATCATATGCCTTTTTATCCAATAAGATCACCTTTTATGATTAAACTATGTTTTCCAGTTTCTCAGTTAATTCTTCTACAGAGAAGGGTAAACCGTTAAATTTCAGGATCTTGGCGTCGACCTCAATGCCGGTGTATAATTTTATCAATTTACCGAACTGACCTGTTGCATTATTTTCAATAAGAACAGTTTTTTCAGCTTTTCTCAGATAATCCGAAGTATCAGGGTGTAATGGGTATACCTGCTTGAAGTGCAGAAATGAAATTTCTTCCTTTTCTAATAACTCCATTGCTTCTTTAATTGAATAAAATGTAGATCCCCAACCTACTAAAAGCGTTTTATAGTTCCCATTTCCAATTAACTCTGGAGAGACTACATCGTTTTCTAAACGCTTCAATTTTTTAAGTCTTTTCTCGACCATTTTTATTCTCATATAATGAAGATCTTCAGAGATATGCGCTTCTTCATCATGTTCGTGACTATCTACCCCTACTAGCCCCTCTCCATATCCAGGAATGCCACGAGGAGATATTCCACTTCCAGTCAATTTGTATCTTTTGTAATCCTTATCTGTCTTTATGACATGATTTTCTATAGTAACACCTGAGAGATCTAATTGAGGGAGATTATAGTATAAATTGACTAAATAATTATCTGTAAGAATGAATACTGGAACTTGATATTTGTCAGCAAGAATGAAAGCTTTCTGAGAAAGATAAAAAGCGTCATCAATTTTACCAGGGGCAAGGATAATTCTAGGAAAGAAGCCATGTCCCGCATAGAGAGCGAGCTCCAGATCTCCTTGTTCTGTCCTAGTTGGCAGTCCTGTTGCTGGTCCTGGCCTTTGAGCAAGATGGATAACTACTGGAGTTTCAGTAACACCAGCGAGGCTTAGACCTTCACTCATAAGAGCAAAACCTCCACCGGAAGTGGTAACCATACCTCTACCTCCGGCATACCATGAACCGATTGCTGCATTCATTCCAGCTATTTCATCTTCTATCTGCTCAACTATAATATCAAAATCTTTAGATTCGCCTGAAAGAAATCGCAATACCCCAGTTGAAGGAGCCATTGGGTATCCAACGATGAAATTACAGCCACCAGCAATAGCGCCCATTGCTACCGCGTCATTTCCATAAAGAAGAAGTTCATCAAGGACTCGTGGATTCTTTTGAAGTTCAATATCAATTTTTTGAGCTTGTTTTAGTTCATCAGCAAGCCCGAAGCCCCTTCTTGATGCCGCAATATTATTATTTACAATTTTTTCGCCTTTACTTGCGAAACGTTTTCTAAGAAATTCTTCAACGATCTCTGCTTCAACGTTGCAAAGACATGCAATTAAGCCTATTGCTATGATATTAGAGTATATTTTTCCACCTACTTCCTCAGCAATTTCGGAGAGAGGTACCTCAACTTCACATTCTGAACATTCAAACGCTCCTTTGATATTTTCCTTTTCTCCAATGATTATTGTTTCATTTGTGATTCGTCTTTTCAGATGTGGAATTGCATTTTCATTAAGAGGAATAAGCAAATCAATTCTATCAACATAAGCAGCGACTCTCTTTGACGATACACGTATTTCAGTAGAATTTATGCCTCCACGAACACGGGACATATACTCCTTTGTTGAGAAGACGTTATATCCTGCTGATTTCATTATTCGAGTTAAAAGTTGTTCAACAGTCTGGATACCTTGTCCAGCGGCACCACATATGACGATTGAAACATCATCCTTTTTTTCGAGCGAAAAAGAAGAAGTTCTCATAGGTTAGTCTATAGCCTTATATGACTTTAAAAAAAGTTGCGTTTCAGGAATATTCTTTTTGAGTTCTACAAGTTAGTAAGAACATAGTATTAAATAGACTAACTACATAGAGAGGATAATCAATCTCAATGTTCTTTTCACGATTAGGAAAAGAATGAGGAGGTAATCTTATGTTAGATTTATCAGATCTCCCTGTAATTGACGACCATGCTCATATGTTTGGGCCAGATGCGAAAGATGCCAACCCAGTAAGAAGTTTTACTATGTTAGAACATCCGAAAGACATAGAACATCAACTTCTTTATCATTGCGCTGCTCGTGCTCTTGCAAAACTGTATGGGTGCAATCCTGAAGAAGAAGAGATTTTTAAACTTAGGAAAGCGAAAGCACAAAACAACTTCGAAGAATTTGTAGCTGATATTTTCCAGAAGGCAAATATTGAGGCACTTATCGTTGATCCGGGTTATCCACCCACGATTACTGTGGAAGAATTCCAAGAAATCGTTCCTGTTAAGGTATATTCAGTTGAGCGTATTGATGAACACCTATTTGATGAGGTTATGGAAAAATCCAACACTTTTGATGAATTATTGGACACTTTCTATGAACAATTAGATCAATGGTTTAAGAAGAAGGACGTCGTAGGTTTGAAAACGATCACAGCATATGTCACAGGTCTTAATATTCCAAGAGTTGATCGTGATCGTGCAGAAGAGATTTTTAAAGAGTTTCTGAAGGACAAAAAGCGCTGGATTGTTGAATTTGGCTTTGGTCAAAAACACTATATTGGACCCTTTGAAATGCGGATCTTTCTGTTCTGGGAAGCTTTAGCCAGATGTGCAGAGAAGAAAGTACCGTTCCAAATCCATACTGGTGATGGTGATATGGACATGAAGGACATGAAAGAAGCGAGCGCTCTCCTTCTCCAAAAGAGTGTTTTAAATGATGAATTAGCAAAACAGGTGGAACTTGTTCTAGTCCATAGCAGTTATCCAGAAGTGGAGTTTGCTAGTTATCTTAGTTATGTATACACGAACGTCCATATAGATCTCTCGCATCTGAACCCTTTCCTAAACGTACTTGTTGGTCGAAAAATTGAGGAAGCATTCATGTGGACTCCCTTTAGCCGCATTTTGTACGGAACGGATGCGTATGGTATTCCTGAGTTCTACTGGTTTGGAGTAATGAACTTTAAGAAAGAGTTGGAAAGAGTTCTTGGATATTTGGTAGCTAGGGATGCGCTTGATGAAGACTATGCGTATAAGGCTGCCGGGATGATCCTATCGGAAAATGCAAGAAAACTTTACAGCATATAAGTTCGGCTTCGGGGAACTTAGTTTTATCAATTTATTTTTTTATCTCTCTTGCCTGATAGAACAAGGTTTCTTTTTTGTGGATTATCTGTTACAATGAAAATATTTTTGTTCAACCTCAGTAAGATAAGTGTTTACAAACCTGTAATCTAACGGGAATGTATTGGTTCTATTTGGCGAGATGTAGTGGATAAAAATGTCATTAGAGGACATACGAAATAAAGCGAGAGAGAAACTCAAAGGGGTTTGTGGAGTTTATAAAATCTGCGATGGCGACCCTATGGGGAGGATTTGTCAAGGACAAAGCTATGGACGTCCCATTGGCATTGGTGGTATTGGAAGCGGTGCCAGTTTCGCAAATAATATCAAAGCACTTGAAAAAATTCGTTTAAAAATGCGATTAATCGGACCTCAGTTTGAGCCTGATACGAGTATGACTTTATTCGGAAAGCCTATAACCATGCCAATCTTAGGTGGAAGTGTCTCAGGCGTGAATAGTTTTGGAGGCGAGAACGTAATAACAGAAAAAGAATTTTGCAGGGCAGTAGTTATTGGTTGTAAGGCAGCGGGCACAATTGGATTTCGAGGAGACACGTACACCTACAGCCTCGATGAGACACCAGGCCTTGATGCAATACACGAAGCTGGTGGATGGGGCGTCAAAATAAGCAAACCAAGGGAGCAATCGGTCATGATTGAATTCTTTAAGAGGGCTGAGCAAATTGGCTGTATTGCTGTTGGTACAGACGTCGAAGGATGTGGCTCTTCGATAATGGCAAAATATAACAAACCCGTTTTTCGCAAGTCTGTTGAAGACCTTCGTGAACTTGTTTCATGTACATCGCTTCCGTTTATTGTAAAAGGTATAATGACTGTCGAAGATGCTATTGCTTCAATCGAAGCCGGAGCGTCCGCAATTGTTGTATCTAACCATGGGGGACGAGTTTTGGATCACACTCCAGGAACCGCCGAAGTTCTTCCCGAAATTGTTGATGAAGTGAAGGGAAAGGTCACAATTTTAGCGGACGGTGGTGTCAGAACCGGCTTTGATGTTTTGAAAATGCTTGCTCTCGGTGCTGATGCAGTACTTATCGGTCGCGATATAGTTCGCGCTGCTGTTGGTGGCGGAAGTGATGGCGTAAGGATTCATTTTGAGTATTTACAAAAAATTCTTAGAAGGGCAATGCTAATGACAGATTGTCCCACACTAAAAGACATCACTCCTGACATCTTATGTTGAAGTCATTATTTATGGCAATCTTAATTTAAAAGTAAACCATATCGGTGGTGATCGATTGGCGGAAATACAAAAGGGATTGGAAGGTATTGTTGCCTTAGAAACAAAGATTGCTTATATTGACGGGATAAAAGGAATCTTAGAATATAGAGGAATCAACATTAATGAAATAATGAAACTCTCTTATGATGAGGTTGTTTATCTTCTTCTACATTCGAAACTTCCGACCGAAAGTGACCGTACCAAATTTATTAATAGATTGAGAGATGAAAGAGTCATTGATGAAGGCACCATTAATATTGTGAGAGTCTGTAATTTTAATATAGAAGCCATGGATGCCTTACGAACTGCTGTGTCACACTTATCTCACTGTGATCCAGACTTAAATGATAATTCCCTGGAAGCTAACTTAAGGAAAGGTACAGAACTAGTCGCACAATTTCCAACAATTGTTGCTGCATTCTGGAGAATAAGAAATATGGAAGAACCAATTCCTCCAGATAAAACTCTGTCCCATGGGGCAAACTTTTTATATATGCTTCGAGGGACCAAGCCAACAGCTCTTGAAGCAAAATGTATGGAATCAGATTTTATTCTTAGTGCTGAGCATGAATTAAACGCATCTACATTTTCTGTAAGAACAACAGCATCTACTCTCTCTGATATGCACAGCGCGATTATTTCTGGTTTGGGGACACTTAAGGGAGTACTTCATGGAGGAGCGCGTCTAGCTGTTTTGGAAATGCTCGATGAAATCGAAGAGCCAGAAAAGGCTGAAAATCATGTGTTAAATCTCATTTCTAATAAAAAACGAGTCATGGGGTTCGGACACAGGGTTTACAAAACTTTTGACCCTAGGGGAATAATATTCAAGCAAATCACAAAAGAGATTGCTGAAGATACTGGCGACTTACGCTGGTTCTCTATCGCTGAAAATATAGAAGCTACTGTTCTCAGAGAATTTGTTGAAAAACGCAATAAACCAATTTACCCCAATGTTGATTTTTATGCTGGCGTTCTTTATAAGTACCTAAAGATACCTCCTCTACTTTCAACTGCTGTGTTCGCCATAGGTAGAATTTCAGGCTGGGTAGCGCACTGCATTGAGCAATTTGCTGACAATAGACTGATCAGACCCCGTGCAAGATATGCAGGTGAACATGATTTACCGATTAGGTTTCTATAGGGAGAGACAGTTAATGCAGACTATAACATTCATCCCTGGTGATGGTATTGGTCCTGAAATAACTGCTGCAATGAAAGAGATTGTAGAAGCCACAGGGATCAAAATAAAATGGGATATGCAGTTGGCAGGGGAAGAAGCCATGAAACAATATGGAAACCCCCTACCTGAAGATACTCTTGCATCCATTAGAAAAAATAAAGTGGCGATTAAAGGCCCTCTCACTACACCAGTAGGAAAAGGATACCGAAGCTTAAATGTACGGCTAAGAAAAATATTTGATCTCTATGCAGGAGTAAGACCTTGTAAGACGTATAAAGGAATCATCTCAAAATATGAAAATGTAGATCTAGTAATATTTCGTGAAAATACCGAAGGGCTCTATATCGGGATAGAATTCGCTGAAGGATCAGAAAAAACTGAAGAAATGTTAATGGAGATAGAGAAATTATATGGAACAAAATTGCCTCCAGATTCTGCACTTGCGATAAAAGATATATCGGTAGGCGGTTCAATGCGCCTCTTAAAAGCAGCATTCGAATACGCACGCAAATTTGGGCGCAAAAAGGTTACAGCTGTTCACAAAGCAAATATTATGAAACTAACAGATGGTCTTTTTCTTCAAATTGCAAAAGAAATGTCTAAATCATACCCAGAACTTGAGTTTGATGATGTAATTATAGATAATATGGCACTTCAGTTAGTGAAAAACCCAGAAAAGTATGATGTGCTTGCCCTCCCAAATCTCTATGGAGATGTTATCTCAGACCTCTGCGCAGGTCTCGTTGGCGGCTTGGGCGTGGTTCCCTCTGCAAATATAGGTGATGACTGCGCTATTTTTGAAGCAACACATGGCTCTGCGCCAAAATACGCAGGAAAAAATAAAGCAAATCCGACTGCCATCACGTTAGCTGCCGTTATGATGCTTCGACACATAGGAGAGGTAGAAGCTGCTAAGAAAATTGAAAATGCAATTTCTGTTACAATTGCTGAAGGAAAATATGTCACATACGATTTAAAGCCTCCAGAAAAAAGAGATGAAGCAGTGGGCACAAAAGAATACAGTATTGCTGTGATTTCAAAAATTGAAGAACTATTGTAGGAGGAACAATCCTGAAATAATTGAATATACTTCTTCTTTCAAAGTTGAAAAAGATAGGTATAAGAAGGATAGTGCGTTTGATATCAGTGATATATGGAGTTCGATGTCTTTGACGAGCGAGCACATCATTCATCAGTTATTTAAAACTGCTGCTGATTATGCCAAAAAAGCTGTGGAGCTTGATCGCTCAAATCAGTTTGAACAGGCAGCGAAGTTGTACCTTGGCGCAGCTGAACACCTGCAAAGAATCTTGGAATTGGAAAAGAATGAAAAAATGCGTGATCTCTATTACAAAAAAGCCTTATTGTATCTCACACGAGTAAAAGAAATACGAGAAATTTTACACGGCCCAATAGAAGAAGCAAAGATAGATGAAGCAGAAGAGATTTTGCCAAGTGTTACTAAAATGGGCGAAGTCTCGGATGACATTTTACCAAGTGTGAGTGACATAACTGAAGAGGAACCGGTTGCCCCAATCTCTAATGATATTCAAGTTGACCCTCAGGCTCAGGAAATTAGCGATTTAATCTACGAAGCTTTTGACATTAAGAAGCAGTTAAAAGAAAAGATGAAAGAATACAATATAGATGATCCAATTACCTTAAAACTGGCTTTAACTGAATTGAAAGACCAAGAGTTTGAAGTTCATCCTACTTATGAAGATTATCTTTCTATTCAGGCTTTAGAATACTATTTCAAAGAAATACTCTCTAAATTAGACATCTTTTTAGCTGAATTGAAGGAAAAACCAGTTACTGAAAAAGTAGATAGAGTGTCAATTAAAGAACGCTATAATGAATTCGGGAGTATAATAACTTCTGAAGCTTCAGATCTATTAAAAGACGCTCCATCGATTTTTATAGATCGGATTGAAATTGTATTTAACGACAACTCACATCTTAAGATTTATTATCCTACAGATCTTGAATATTCGTTTTATTGGTCTAAAGGCGAAGAGGTATTTAATGTAAATGATATTGTTCCAAATACGATTGCAAGCCCTGAAATTACTCCGAAGGAAAATATTAAGAAATTCTTGAATGAAATACGTAAGAAAATTGCTCTCTAGTCGAAAAAAGAATGAGATAACCGTTAAAATTGATATATTTACTATTTTTTTTGTGAGAGGAGTCTGATTGTACCGCTAAATAAAACTATAAAAGTTGAAAGCTTAATATTTAGGATTCTAATATAAAGAAAAGTATAATAAGAAGAGTAATAACGCTCAATGAGGTGAAAAATTTGTTGCAACCTCCGCCACCAGAAGTTTTATTCGGCTTTGGTATTTTAGCA
>JAECRW010000220.1 GCA_016294985.1 Candidatus Sifarchaeum marinoarchaea
TCCAGCAATGAGGTTCCCCTCGGAGTAATGATTATGTGATTTTTGTCTTTCCTCACACTTACATTTCCACCCCAAGCCTTGGCAAGGCCTCTTACATACAAAAGTTTGCAGATTTCAACAAGTTCACGTTTAACTGATTGCATACGCTCCCACCAGACAATTTAAGAGTTTTTAAGATAATCATAAGTTTGATGAACTTTTAATACATCAATTTCAAGCACTTCGATGGTCGAATCTAGTAATTCGCTGACACTAGGAGTAGTAAAACCTTCATCGCCTGTTAGTAACTCTTTTACATAAAGCCCTCCTTCACAGTAGACTATAACCTCCATCGTATGATCATCTATAATCTGCTGAACCTTTAAACTAAATACTCTTTTCTGGCGAGTTTTGTCTACACGTCTGTGTACGACTCGTTGAGGGGTTCTTTGGTTGATGGTAATAGATTGAAATGTTTGTTCGATTTTATGTAACTCGGTTTTGGGTATTTTTCGAGCAATCTTTACAAGCAATCTGTAGGTTTTCTCTGAGAACTTAGAGCGAGCCTTGATTTGTCTAATTACCTCTCGTGTAGTCTTTCTTAAATCGGACACTTCTACCTTTTCGTTAGCGTGCTGATTGATTGCCCCTTCAAGAAGTTCTAGAGAAACGTTACGTTTTTTAGGATCTTTAATTTCGAGCACAAAAGGTCTTCCATTGCCAAGCATTCTTGCGTCTATATCTTCACGTCCAGCGGCATGGATTTTTGCGTCTTTACCACCTGTAAGCTCCAATGCGGGATGGGCTATCAATTCCTCTATTGATTCAGGATAGCGCTTCCCTATACCATTACATTCATCACAACCTTCTCCCTGACATGATGAACATATCCATGTACTTTGGGGAATTCCACGCACTAATTTTCTGTAGCGACCATAAATGAAAAGCGGATTCACTTTTAGGGAGATGTTCTTCTCCACTGCATCAAAGAATATTACAACATCGGGGTTTTGAAAGTCGGAATTCTTTCCAGCATGCTTTTCAATGTATTTTCCGAGTTCTCTGTTTATTTCAGATTTGCATGCTTCCCCTGAATCAATATGATACCTTGCTCTGAGTTCATCCTCGCGTTCCAAGAGTAATGGTGAAATCTTAGAGCCAACTAGAAAAGTGCTAAAATCAATAGTGCTGAGTTTCTGCAAAATTTCATCAGCATACTTTGGGAGATCATCCAAAATGTCTTCGCATAAAAAACACTCTAAATCAGTTGTTTGAATTTTTATTCCTAGCTTTTCTAACGTCTTAACAGCAGGCTTAAAGGTCCCGTGTGTGGCAAGGATTTTTAGAAGTTCAACATCTTTAAGATGATGGGCATTCATAGTTAGAAAAGTTTTGATTGCAAAACCTCGTTCCTTATTCGTTAAACCCCTACCATAATTGGCAAATTGTCTGCCAAGACAACTATCACAAAGGCAATGAGATTTCAATTGTTCAACTGCCTTATTCAACCAATTGTCTATAGATTTCTCACCCGTGTAGATCAAAATATCACCTTCACGATTTAAAATAAGCCTTTGTTAAGAAAGTAATAAAAGAGTTGAAAACCTGCCACCTTTAAAAAGACAGCATGTATGCGCATCTAGGTGTCAAGGGGCAAATCAGGAAGTCCTTCAGGCATCATAGGAAGCCCTTTCATTCTTCGTCGTCCTCTCATGCCTTTCATAAATTTTCTGAGCATATTATATTGTTGAAGTAATTCTCGTACATCTTTTACATCGCTTCCAGAACCGCGTGCTACACGAACAACGCGGGAACGCTTTAGAAGTTTAGGATTCATTAATTCTTCAATACGCATACTATCGAGGATATGTTCCCACCGCTTAATTTTTTCTTCAGACATTGATTTTAATTCATCCGGAATATTAGATACACCTGGCAGAAAACTGAATATCTTTGATAGCGGTCCCATCTTTTTCATTTTCTTGATCTGTTCTCTGAAATCTAATAATGTGAATTTACCTGAAAGAAAAACTTTGGCTTCTTTTTTAGACGGAGTGATTTCTGCTTCTTTAAGTTTTTCAATTAACGATGTTAAGTCACCCATCCCAAGTAATCTTCCAACGAAACGAGGACTATTAAACTTTTCAAGGTCCTCAGTTTTTTCACCAGTGCCAATGAATTTTATTGGTGCTCCTGTTGCAGCAACTGCAGATAAAGCGCCACCTCCACGGGCACTTCCATCAAGTTTTGTTACAAGTATTGAGCCAATTTCTGTGGCATCCTTAAACGCTTCAGCCTGAGTATACGCTTGTTGACCTAGTGTTCCATCAATTACAAGGACGATCTCATTGGGATGAATCGCATGCTCAATTGCTATCATCTCTTCAATGAGCGCAGTTTCATCCTTGTGGCGTCCTGCGGTATCTACGATAATTACTTCATGTCTTTCGTTGGCGAATTGTTCAACTCCTCTGTTAACTAGCTTTATGGCGTCCTTTTCGGAAGGGTCTCCATAA
>JAECRW010000052.1 GCA_016294985.1 Candidatus Sifarchaeum marinoarchaea
TTTAAGCATTTACCTTTATAATTTTTACATTCAGCCGCTTTAGTAGAATAGGATGAGGCTTCAAGGAGATCACAGGGTCAGCAAGAGTTGAATTTTGAGACACTAGATCATTGAAATGCATAAAGTGGTTATATATAGTTTATCTAGTGTCTGTTCCCTTTATCTCCTTTGAACTTTTCATCACATGGTATTAGTAAGCATGTGCTCTTTTTTATATGGTGTTTTTGGCAAAAATTCTACTTTAGCTCTAAAACAATCTATTTTTGTTTATGGAGAATAACAATAAGCCTCTCATCTTAGAAATCAATTTCAATAGATTCTAAATGTATCATTCAAAACATTAAAATCAGCAAAATTTAAATGGAAAGATGAGTGAAAGTTTCGACAACTTTCAAATTGTGGATATGTGAGAGACAATCACTTGAAACTTCATTAACTAGATCTATTATTCATCAATATTGATTTTCAAGTTATCCTCTTAAGTTTCCAGTAGGAAAATGGTGAACAGAGATGGGAATGAAAAAGTCAAAAAAGGTCACCCTCCTTACCGGTCGATCAATTGAGCAAGGAGTCAGCTTAGAGGGTGAGAAACTCACACGCGGCTATGTCCTTAGCACGGCTGTATGTGATATCGACCCAGAGGACATGAAAGAATTAGAAATTTACGATGGCGATACTGTGAAAGTTAAAACTGATTATGGAGAAATCCTAGTAAGCGGAATTGAATCGACCCAGGCTCCACACAGAGGAATTGTATTCATTCCAATGGGGCTATACGCAAACGCGGTAGTCAATCCAGAGACTGATAGCACAGGAATGCCTAGCTTCAAGGGCATTGAAGCTATTATTGAACCAGCACCGAACGAACGGGTACTAACCCCTACTGCACTAATGAAGAAAATAATGCCGCTCAAAAAGTAAGAGGAAGTGAACCAAAAGATGAGCAAACAAACTGTCGTAAAAGATGTCATCTGTCCTTTTTGTGGATGTTTATGCGACGATATAGAAATTTTTGTTAAAGATAATAAGATTGTAGAAACTGCAAACGCGTGTGTCCTGGGTACAGCGAAATTTATGTCAGCGAATAATGTGTCTCACAGAATAACCGCCCCAATGATTAGAGAAAATGGAAAACTAAAAGAAGTGCCCATAGATGAGGCTTTAGAAAAGGCAGCACAGATTTTAGTGGATGCAGAATGGCCATTACTATATGGATGGGCTTCAACGGAATGTGAAGCTCAAAGTGTGGGTGTAGAATTAACAGAAGAGGTGGGTGGAGTTATAGATCAAACAGCAAGTGTTTGTCACGGACCTTCGATTCTTGGGGTACAAGATATAGGACTGTCTGGCGCAACCTTAGGAGAAATCATGAATCGCGCAGACTTAATCATTTACTGGGGTTGTAATCCAGTACATGCTCACCCAAGACATATGAGCAGATATTCTGTTTATCGACGGGGATATTTTACGGAACGCGGCGTTAAAGACAGACTGATGGTTGTGATAGATCCCAGAGAAACCCATACGGCGAAATTAGCGAACCTCTACATTCAACCGAAACCAGGTACGGATTTCGAAATAATAACTGCAATTAGAACTGTGTTAGCAGGCAAAGAACTTCCAGTCGATGAGGTAGGCGGAGTTTCTAAGGAAGAAATAACCGAACTCGTTAATATCTTAAAGAATAGCAAATTAGGAATTGTCTTTTTTGGTCTTGGGCTTACAATGAGTAGAGGAAAGCATAGAAATATAGATATTGCCTTGAGTTTAGTGAGAGATCTCGCTGCTTTCACCAAATTTCTGATCTGTCCGATGCGAGGGCATTGGAATGTAACTGGAATCGGCCAGGTCCTGACATGGATAACAGGATATCCATTTGCTGTAGATTTTAGTAGAGGATTTCCTAGATATGGCCCAGGAGAATTTACCAGCAATGAAATATTAGCACGAGGTGAGGTCGATGCCGCTCTAGTGATCGCAGCAGATGCCGTGGCAAATTTTCCTTTACAAGCAGCAAAAAGGCTCGCAGAAATTCCTCTCATAGCAATAGACCCTCATCAAACTCCTACGACGCTTCTCGCAGATGTAATACTCCCGCCAAGCATCGCTGGCATTGAGGCGGAAGGCACGGGTTATAGAATGGATGGTGTACCAATTCGTGTCAAAAAAGTAGTTGAAGCGCCAGAGGGATGTTTATCGGACAAAGAAATCCTAGAACGACTTTTAGCCAAAGTAAAAGAACTAAAGGCTAAGCAAAAGTAAAATTCATAAAAATAACTAATCAAAAAAAGTAAGGATAAAATAGGGGAATCATCAAAAAGATTAGATTCTGATTCCCAGATTGACTTTCGATTCTGAAATTTTCTTTTGGACCATACTTACTAAAGATTCCATCTCTGCAAGAGATTGTAAGTATTCTTGTCTTTTTTCTTTCTCTTCCATACAGGGAACCCCCAGTGGGCAGCTGCCACAGAATAGATTGGTTGTATCATATTGGCCAAACGTCTCACATGAATAAGCTAAATTTGGTTCATTTGCGGTTTTTACCGCTTCATAGGTAAGACTTTTACCAAAAGCGCAGATGTCACAACGGTGAACGCTGCAGGTTTCCCAATTTGGGCAAGCGAAAGTGTTTGTTTCAGATTCAAAAACTTCGTTTTGAGCCATTAACAATCCTCCTTATGAATTTTAAGAAATTTAAATTGATAATTTTCACCTATTGAATTTTTTCAGTGTTATTTCAACCTTATACGCAAAAATATATAATTCTGTCCAAAAATTTTGTTTCTAACATTTCGTACCAAAAATTATCAAAAAGTCAACTTCATTTTGCTTAACATAGACAATTTTCTTTGCTGAAAAGAAAAAATTTTTTTTCTAAAATTGTAAATAAAAACTTTCAAAAGTAAAATAAGTAGTTAATATCGATAATTATTTATTTGTTGATAAGTTGTTCAGTATCATAGACTTGAAACTTATCTTTTTGTATTCAACTTGAAAGAACGTATTGAGAATTCTAGTAAAAGGAGTTCACGGTTATGGACCTATACTCTATCTTATCGCATTCAACTCGCAGAAAGATTTTACAAATTCTTGAAAGAGAAGGAGTTTTGTCATTTTCAGCTTTTATGCCTCTTCTAAAACTTGATACAAGTGGTAAACTCAATTTTCATATTAAAAAAATGGGAAATTTAATCAAGAAGAGTGGAAAGAACTATATGTTAACTGAAGAAGGCAAATTGGCTCTAAAAATTATGAAACTTAATGATAACATCCTTTCCGGAACTGCACAACTTGACCAAATCGATAGAGATGAAATCAGCAGAGTAGGAATAACGAGGATCGGCGTCATTATCTGTTTATGTGCAGAGGAAATCTCTGAGGTATTAGATATCGATGATTTAAAGCGATATATTGGCTCATTAAAAAATGTTGTTTCAATACGCATTGTAGACAGATTATGCGATATTAAAGAATCTAAAGGCATAAAGGAGTGGATAGATCAATTCTTTATC
The DNA here is from genome assembly GCA_016294985.1 of Candidatus Sifarchaeum marinoarchaea. Lineage (GTDB taxonomy): Archaea > Asgardarchaeota > Sifarchaeia > Borrarchaeales > Borrarchaeaceae > Borrarchaeum > Borrarchaeum marinoarchaea. The sequence continues at coordinate 3,516 of JAECRW010000052.1, forward strand.
AACCGTATTGTGGTTGCATCATGCTCACCAAGAACTCACACTTTTGTTTTTGAAGATATTTTTGTTGATGTAATCGATGTTGAAATAATCAAAAATATAGAGTTTGCTAATATTCGCGAACAATGCGTCTGGGTCAACGATTCGAAACCACAAATCGCTCTTGAAAAGGCTAAGGTCTTGATAGAAGCAGCCGTAAGCCGAATTATGCTTCAAGAAGATATCGAAGTTAAAGAAATTATTAGAACTCAGAAGTCAGTAGCTGTCATTGGCGGTGGGCTTGCAGGTCTAAATTTAGCGCTATCGTTTGCAAGAGCAGGCCTAGAGGTATATCTTATTGAAAAGTCGCCGACTTTGGGCGGGAAGATAGCCAGATGGAGTAATATTCTTGATATCAAGGAATGTACTTCATGTTATCTTACAGAGTTAATTAGTCGTGTAATGAAAGAAAATGTGAAAGTATTCACCAATACAACTGCCGAAAAAGTGTCAGGTCATGTAGGTAACTTTGAAATTGAATTGCAAATTCATCCTAGATTTGTCGACGTTGATGCTTGTACCGGTTGCAAGAGATGCACCGATGTATGTCCAAATGAAAAGGAAAATGAATATGAATTCGGTCTTACACAAAGAAAGTTCATCCATATACCCTTTTCAAACGCATATCCGTACGCCCCTGTAATAGAAGAGGAATCCATTGAACATTGCCGAGATTGTAGGTTGTGTGAAGAAGAATGTCCAACTTCCGCAATCAACTTAGAAGATAACCCCAGAAAATTGCGAATCAATGTGGGAGCGAAAGTTTTAGCTATTGGTTCTGACTTGTTCCAGGACTTATCACCATATCACCATAACCCAAAAAATGATATAGTGACATCTGCTGAGTTTGAAAGAATTCTCGCCTCTGATGGACCGACAGGAGGTAAATTGGTTAAAATTTCTGATGGAAAATCGCCTAAGAGCATCAGTATAATCCAATGCGTCAATAATATAGATGTATGCAGTAATTATTGCTGCACTCTTAGCAAGAAGTATATTGAAGAAATTGAAAAAAGGCTGCCTGATTGCGAACTGCATGTCTGGTACGATATCAGCCGAATACCGCAGAATCCAGTCATGTGGTTTACCCCTGACCATAAAATTTTCCACTGGGCAAAAATCCTTAAAATTGAAGTAGAAGGAAATAAAAAGTTCATCGCAACTGAAGCAGACCGTTTTGAAACTGACATGGTAATTCTAAACATAGGTATGATTCCTAACAAAAGTCTAAGAGCACTCAGAGAATCTGCTCTTGACTTCAGTTTAGATTCTAAAGGCTTTATGTCTGAGATTACTCTTGCTTCTGGCATTTATGGCTGCGGATCAGTAAGGGGCCCTGCAGATTATAGAGATACGATTTCTGCCACTAACGATATAGCTATAAAGGTTATTTCTCTCTTAGCTAAAGATCATTTAATACCAGAAATCCATGGCAGTATAGTAGACTCTAGCAAATGTGGATTCTGTGGTCTGTGTGCTTCTTCTTGTCCCTACAGAGCTATTTCCATTGAATCAGAGGAAATAATTATAGATCAGTTTAACTGCAAAGCGTGTGGAGTTTGCGTTGCAGTCTGCCCCACAAAGGCTGTTGAGATGAAAATTGATACCACAGAGAAAATGATGCGAACTATTGAGGTATATTCGAAATTCTCGCCCTCCCCGAAGATAATCGCATTTGCATGCGAATCTTGTGGATATTCTGCAGCAGATGATGCTGGGCTTAAGAAAATCCAATACACTCCAAATGTGTTGATTGTTAAAGTTCCTTGTACGGGAAGAGTCGATACGCGATTCATAACTTATTCTTTTGAGCAAGGATTTGATGGCGTATTGGTGGTAGGATGCCAGAGGGAGTCGTGCAAGTACATAGATGGCTTCTCGAAAGCAGAAAAAAGAATTGAATTACTGAAAAAGATGACACCTGAGCTTGAAAATAAACTTCATATCGTTTCGCTTTCTGCTATTGATAGTTATAAATTTGCATCGATTGTAAACGATTTTTATAGCAGATTAGCAGGAAAAGAAAGCCCTGTCATCGCTGCAACACAATAGCACACACATAAGAAGAGATGAAAATCCGAAAAATCTTTACGGAGAGATTATATAGTGAAACCTAAACTTTTAATAACATCACTAACATCCTGTAACGGTTGTATTACTTCCATTATAGAATTAGAAATATTTCCAGAGTTTTTAGAGTCCGTTGATTTTATTTTTTTCCCACTAATTGAAGATAAAGACAATATCGATAATTGTGACATTGCGTTAATAGAAGGATGTATCACAAAAGAGGAACAGAAAGAAGAAGTTTTGGAAATCAGAAAAAAAGCCAAGAAGGTCATTGCACTTGGAACTTGCGCTATCTTCGGTGGAATTACATCTCTTTCAGACGAAATAGAGTCGATACCAATTAACGAAATAATAGAAATTGACGGATTCATTCCTGGATGTCCTACTCCAACAGAGTTCCTAGGAAGCTCCTTAATGGCACTTTTAAATGGAGAAAAAATTAAACTGTCTCCAAAAAACTTATGTTCAGAATGCGACCTTCGACCGGATAGTGGGGTAAAAAGTAAAATAAAGATAGATAAACTAATACCAGAAAAAATACCGTTCGAGTGTTTTTTACATGAGAATGTACTTTGCCTTGGTCCCATAACAAGAGCAGGCTGCAAAGCAAAGTGTTTAAAAGCGAATATTCCATGCGAAGGGTGTATGGGGCCAATATTGGCAGATTTTATGTCCAATATGGTCAATTTCTTTTCATCAATTGAAGTTTCTGAGGACATTAAAATCAGTGAGGAGATCTATTCAAAATTCACACATCCAAAAAGCTTTGTGAAGACGGTGTGAAAAGATGAAAAAACTGACAATAAAGCCAGTAACCAGAGTTGAAGGTCACGGACAGATAGAGATTTTTGCAAACAAAGATGAAATTTCAAGAGTAAACTTCTCAATGTTGGATTACAGGGGTATAGAGAAAATCCTTATCGGAAAAAAGTTTTCAGAGATACCTAGCTTGGTTTCGAAGGTTTGTGGTTTCTGTTCCGCGGCACATATAGTCGCATCTTGTAAGGCATTTGAAAATATCTTGGATATTGAACCTACATATGCCTCTACCTTGCTAAGACAGTTAATAATGATAGGAGAGATAATCACTAACCATATGATTCATTTCACTTACATGGTACTGCCAGATTTTTTTAACCTAGCCTCCGCGAGTCAAGAAAACGATGTAAAAACTAATCAATCGGAAATTTTCGTAAAGGCGTCAAAACTCATAAAAATAGGCAAAAATTTAGTAGAAATCGTAGGTGGGCGCGCCGTTCAGCCTGTTTCGATAATTATTGGTGGAATGTCTAAAAGTTTAACAGATAAAGAAATAAGTCTTTTGAAGAAGAACTTAAAGAGCGGAGTCGCTACTGCAAAATTTTTCCTTAAGTTTGTTCAAGATGTACTCGAAAAAATTGACGGGACAAAAAAAATGTTTGAATTACAAAGTCCATTATATATGGGACTTCAAAAAGACGGAGCATATAGTTTTTACGATGGAAGCTTAAAGATTACGGATGATGAAAGAGAAACTTTAGCAACTTTTGATGTTAACGATTATGACGAGTTCATAGTAGATAATAGAATAAATGCTTCAAACTTCACTCCATCACGAACTCTAAAAAAAGAGTTGAACCTTTTGGTAGGACCTTTGGCCAGGTACCATATAATAAACGAATATGGGATTTATGAAGTTCATGAAATCCTCAAGGATTTTCAGAAATGGGATAAAAGTATTCTATTCTCAAATGCCCTAAGACTAATTGAAATCCTAGTATGTTTATACAAAGGGCTTCTTATACTCGATAATAAAGAACTAGCTAAAGAACAACCTGTTTTTAGTACTTCCTCTAAGATAAAATACGAAAATGCATTTAGTGCGGTAGAAGCGCCCAGAGGAACCTTAATCCACAATTACAAAGTGAATGAAAATATGGTTGTCGAGGATGCAAGAATCTATGTGCCGACAGAGTTAAACATCTTTTCAATTCACGAAATTTTAAACAGAACCTGTAAAGAAGAATTCACTAAAAATAAGTCTCTTGAAACCGTACAAGAAACAGCAAAAATTGTAGTGAGATCTTTTGATCCCTGCATATCCTGTTCTTCTGTCACTCTTCAAAAAGCCCACCGCCTTTGATTCAAAAGTTTCGCAACTAAAGGTTATACCACCAATAACTTATAGCAGTGTCAGTTTTTTACCAGACTGTTAATAGAGAGTTTTTGAAACGCTTATAGGGATAAAATACACTAGGTGTTTTGAAGGTTCATTTCTTAACTAGTTTTTTTATGTGGTGATGGAATTGACCGATGATGTCATAACACCAGAAGACATGACAATTGTGGATATGAACACTGCATATCTTGGTGTCCCAACGCTTTTACTAATGGAAAACGCTGGTAGAGGCATAACAGAAGCTATACTTGAAAATTATCCAGAACCAATTGCAGAGAAGACAATAGTTTTGTTAGCGGGTTTGGGCAATAATGGTGGAGATGGGCTGGTTGCAATTAGACATCTTTCTCACTATGGGTGTAAATGTTTAGTGATCCTTCTAGGGCGTCCTGAACGAATGAGATCTGATCTGGCGCGAACTAATTGGGAGATTTTGCAGAAACTACCTCTTTCTGTCAAATGTATGTCATTAAAAGATTCCTCTCAGTTAAAAGAAATTGAAAAAGAGATTATGACTGCAGATATAATAATTGATGGAATTTTAGGCACAGGAATCAAAGGAAAAATAAGAGAACCTATTATGTCTACGATTAAACTCATTAATTCAGCGTCAGAAAAAGCATTTACTGCTGCTATAGATGTTCCTACAGGGCTTGATCCAGGCACAGGGAAAACACAAAGACCTACGGTAAAGGCAAATATTACGGTTACGTTTCACAAAACTAAACCCGGCCTTATTATGAAAAAAAACGAAAAATACACTGGCAAAGTAATCGTTAAAAAAATTGGAATACCTTGGGACGCCGAATACATTGCGGGACCGGGTGATCTCTCAAATGTCATTAAACAAAGATCACCTCATTCATATAAGGGAAATTATGGAAGAATTCTGGTAATAGGCGGGGGCAAGTATTATACGGGAGCACCAGCACTTTCTGGGGTGAGTGCGCTTAGAACTGGAGCGGATTTAGTATTTGTGGTTACGCCAGCAAAAATCGCAAATAGTATTAGAAGTTTTAGTCCAGACATAATTGTGCGAGAAATACCAGGTGATGTATTATCTGACGAAGGTATATCAGTAATAGAAGAAATGTTAGATCAAACAACCTGCCTTGTCATAGGTCCCGGATTAGGACTTGAAAAAGAAACGATGAGTACAGTACTTAAGATATTAGGAATAGTGAAAGCTAAGAAAGTTCCAACACTTGTGGATGCTGATGGGCTAAAAGCAATGAGTCAACAACCAACAATTTTAGAAGGATTACCCGCAGTACTTACACCTCATGCTGGAGAATATAGGATTCTTACAGGAAAGAAATTAGCGCCTCCCGAAAATATCGAAGAACGAATGGACGAAGTCATGGAAACAGCCAAAGAATTGGGAGTTACGATTTTATTGAAGGCTCATACAGATGTAATTTCGGATGGAAAAAATGTCAAAATAAATAGGACTGGCAATCCAGGAATGGCTGTTGGAGGAACAGGTGACGTCTTAACGGGTATTGTTGGCGCGTTTTTGTCATGGGGAACACCACCTTTTAGAGCAGCAGTTACAGGTGCTTTTGTAAATGGTGTAGCTGGAGATTTAGCTTGTGTAGAAAAAGGATATCAACTATTAGCATCAGATCTAGTAGAAAAAATACCGGATATTATACAGCCCTTTGAAAATTGGCGTGAATTATATAAATCAAGTTTGCAGTGGTTAAGAAAACTGAAGCGTTGACACTCTTTAGGTTCAATATAGATATATAAGGTAAAGCTTTATAACGCGAGTTTCAATCTCTTACGGGATGAGAATTTAGTAATGAGTTCTCACGGAAGG